>CACZOS010000296.1 GCA_902782815.1 uncultured Lachnospiraceae bacterium
CGCTAGTCAGGACCTGCAGTATCTGCGGAAAAGAGACATCCTGGGAGGTACTTCTTCCTGTTGGTGGGCAGACAGCCTACATGGATTCGGATGAGGAATTCTTCCATTTGTTCGATCAGATCTTCCATTACCGGCTGAACCAGATGGCCGAAGTGGATGCATACAGCATCATTAACTTTACACGCCATTTCTATAATATTGGCAATGATTATATGCCAGTTTATATAAGCCGGCAGGAGTTCATGGAGAAGGTCGACTCTCTCTTTGCAGTTCACAGCGGAGTAGAGAATTATTTCGAGGAAGATGATGACATTCTGGTGGATCAGGAACATGATGGACTGGTATTCATGGGGCCGATCCCAAGTTACGGAGATACCGATTATTCCCAGCTGCTGAATACGGAACAGACAGCAGAAGGAAGAACGCTCCATGCCAGCTGGCTGTCCTATCCCTATACAAAGGTGCGGCTTGTACTTGATGGAGATCACAAGATCCTGGCTTATGAGTCAGATGTGGATGAGATCAATAATCTCAGGTTTAATGGATTAGATGATGACGGCCTGCATTACAGCTGGGATGGCGTGGCCTGCAACAGAATATCCATGAGTGCCGAGATCTGGCGCAACGGTAATCTTATCACTTCGGACAGTTTTTCAACGGGAAATTCCACCAGTGAATACACTGCGCGCTGGTACAATATTCTTTCCAATATTTTTGGTCAGTATGGAGGAACTGGTACCTACGAAGTGGTGTTCTCAGTTGAGGCATACAATGAGGACAACGATCTGATTGCCAGGGCAACCGACCGAAGCGGATCATTCACTGTAAGCGGATATGAGATCCAGCGCCTGCAATTCGAGAATAATACGGATGGCGTTGATGTTCTGATCGGAAGTGAAGACCAGTATTTCATCGAAACAAATGTCCGGGCAAATGTCTCTGTTACGGTGGAAGAACTGAGCGAGCCATATGAAACGTCAACATACAATCTGGTATACATTACAGAGGTGGAAAATTCCGACAGTTCGATCCTGTCACTGACACTGGAAGAACAATATGGCCGCTACTATAGTATGAAAGCATTAGCGGCAGGCACCACTGAGCTGACGCTGCATTATACACAGGAGGGAGAGGAAAAGACCTTTACCTATCCGGTAAATGTGCGTGATGTCTATTATGAGTACAAGCTGAACTATGAATGGCCTTATCTGATATCCGGTTATATGGACGGCCAGACGATCGAAATGGTCACCGGAGAGGAGGTTGAATTAACAGCGTCGGTCAATGAGCTCCGGTACAATCCGGATACGGAATCCTGGGATAATACCGGGGATGTCACTGATCAGGTAAAGATTACATACATTGATCCCATATATGGAGATGAAGAAGGCCCGCTGCAGATAGAATCCCATGGGAATTCCTGCACGGTAACAGCAAAGCCCACGGACGTTATGCGATTGGCCTTCCTTGGGGTCACTGTGGAAAAGGATGGTAACAAATGCGTAACAAGACCGGCTGTCGGCGGAGGATTTGCCGCGTATGTATATGGTGAGCTGTATCGGAATACCATTCTTCTGGATGGAAACGAGGCGGAAGGCAGCGGCAATAAAATAGTTGTTCCCATTGAAGCAGGAGAGACGGTCGAAATACTGCCTGAAGCATGGCTTGATAAAGCCGGCGGTATAAAGGAAGATGTAGATGATGTATATTGTTATCTGTCTCTCCCAAATCCGATGATCGAAGCTGTTGGTGAGCCGGTCCAAATCGGAGATCAGACTCTGATGAGAACTCCCTTTACACTTACGAGAAAGGGAGGCGGCCTCGCAGAGGGGTATCTTACCCTCTTCAATGCGGAAGGTAAAAGGATCGGGTTTAAGGTCCTGGATTTTGTCTCCGATGCGGAGCCAGACCATGACGTTGCCTTTGCGGATCTGAAGACCTCTGTTAATTATCAGCCTGCGATTACCGCAGAAACCGGAGTTCTGCCCGGCGCTGTGTATACAGTTACGATCACAGCAAAGAATGATCTTGAATATGACTTCGACAATGTTAAGCCATTCTTCCAGATGATTAGCGAGAGGCCCAATAAAGTTCTGCATGCAGAAGGCACAAAATTCATGCTGGCCTCCGGAGAAACAAAGCAGATAACACTAAGCCTTACTGTGCCAGAGGGATACTTTGAAGAGGGCACGGAAGTAGTTGTCACGGCAGGCGTGTCAAGAGCGGGCTACAGCAGCGTGGATCCGGTAGGAACGGTACCCATTGCCGGTTCTGTCAGCGAGAAAGCCCAGGATTCAGAGATAACTGTAAAAACGACCAGCGCAGATCAGGCATTTCTGGATGATTATACGCTGAAGGCTGAGGAGGCAGATCTGCCGGAGGCAGCAGAACAGAATCTTATTGAATCACTGGTCGGCGGAGCCGTTCTGAATGTTGAAGAGATACAGACCTATGATCTCGAGTTTGTTGATGAAAACGGAACGGTCGTACCTGTCAGTGAAGAGGATGGGAAGGTTTTTGTAGTGACCATTCCGATTCCGGAAGAATGGGCAGAGGATGAAGTCGGCGTATATTACTATGATGATACTGCAGGGACGTTCGAGAAGATCGGAAGCAGTGTTGATACGGTAAACCATACCGTTTCCTTTACTGCTACCCATTTCAGCAGCTATTCAGTCGTCCACATGAATGTACACAGGCATACCTGGGTAGACGGAGAAATCATAAAGGCACCGACCTGCACGGCTGCAGGAAGCAGGACTCGTACCTGCTCTGACTGCGGAGAGACCGAGGAAGCAAGTATACCTGCGTTGGGTCACGCATACGAGGAGGAAGTCACTCCTGCAACGGTCAGCGAGGATGGTCTGATCAAATTGAAATGTACCAGGTGCGGAAGAGTCGGAGGAACCGCGGTTATCCCCATGGCTTCTGACATTACCCTGGCTGCAGCATCCTATGTGTATGACGGCAAGGCCAAGAAGCCGGCAGTTACGGTAAAGGACAGCACCGGTAAAGCGATTGATTCTGTTTTTTATACGGTTTCCTATGCGTCCGGAAGAAAGGCCATCGGCCAGTATACAATTACCGTAAAATTCGAGGGGGACTATAGCGGCTCTAAGGCACTGACCTTCAAGATCATTCCGCCTGCGACAAAGGCAACCCTGGCCAATACAGCTTCTGGTGTACAGATCAAGTGGAACAAGGTTGCTGATGTGACCGGCTATGTGATCTACAAAGGCGGCAAGAAATACAAGACCGTAACAGGGACCTCTTACACGGATACGGCAGCCAAGACCAACGGTACGGCATATACCTATAAGGTCTATGCTTACAAGAAGGTAAACGGGACCAATATTTACAGCAAGGCATCCGCATCTGTAAAGTATGTCTTCCTTACCAGACCGACCATCAAGAGCGCAAAGAACAGTGCCAGCAGGAAGATGACGGTGACCTGGAACAAGAACACAAAGGCCACCGGATACCAGATCAAATATGTCACTGGCTCCACGACAAAGACGGTAAAGGTCACATCCTACAAGACAATTTCGAAAGTCATCGGCAGCCTTGTCAAGGGAAAGACCTACAAGGTCTATGTAAGAAGCTACAAGACTGTCAGCGGCAAGACCTATTACAGCGCCTGGAGCGCAGCGAAATCGGTCAAGATAACCAAGTAAAAGTGATATGCGGATATAAATTTAAAAAGTGACGCAGGCGGCCCCGGGTATTGAATACCCGGGGCCGTATCATATTACTAAAGGTCAAAAGGGTATGTCGAAAGGATATGAATGCAGCACCACACTATTGCAAAAATAGGATAATACATGTATAATAAATCCATAATGAATCCATATTAAATCCATATATAGATCAAAAACACATCCATGAGAGTGTAAATGGATTGAAAACGGTGCTGCAGGAGGCAGATGGCAATGAGACTGGATGAAATGCAGAAACGAAAAAGGGAACTTGGTTACAGTAACGAGAAACTGGCAGAACTTTCAGGCATCCCTCTGGGTACGGTACAGAAGGTCATGAGCGGCCGTACGAAAAACCCCAGACAAAAGACACTTGAAACCCTGGCAAGAACACTGGATGTTCAGAAACCGCCTGTATATCTGTATCCAGGCAGGGCGATGGACGGCTGCGCTTTCAGGCTCAGAGAACCGGCAGCTGAGTATAAAGTCGAGAAGAAGGTTTATACAATTGAAGATATTTACTCGCTGCCCGACGGAGTCAGGGCAGAACTGATCGACGGGCAGCTTTTTTACATGGCATCGCCTACGAGGACACATCAGAAAATCGTTGGCGGGATGTATCTGGCTGTTGCCGGATATATCCGTTCCCGCGGAGGCAGGTGTGAAGTATACATTCCCCCTTATGGGGTTTTCCTGAATGGAGATGATTCCACCTACGTGGAGCCTGATCTGACTGTGATCTGTGATCTGGATAAATCGGAGGAAAAAGGCTGCATTGGGGCACCGGACTGGATCGTTGAGGTGGTGTCGCCGTCTTCAAAACGGATAGACTATTCTATCAAGCTTTTCAAATACCGCACAGCCGGTGTGCGTGAATACTGGATCATCAATCCGGAAAAACGGATCATACTGGTTTACAGCTGGAAAGACGGACAAGAGTCCGTAGATATGTATTCTTTTGAAGATAAGATTGATGCAGGTATCTATCCGGATCTGCAGATCCGCCTGGCGGATCTGTTATAATACCCGTAATAAAAACATTGCGATGAAAAGTATTGTGATAAGGGAACGGAGGCATATATATTTGTCTGCAGAGGACCGCATCAGCTGCCAGGCCGCATTATTCCTCTGTGAGTTTGACAGATGATTTCGCGAGCCTTGCGTCAATGATCCATACCAGAGGGATGCTGAGGATCAGCATGACCAGGTCAGCGACAAAGGCGTACAGATTCTTTCCCATCCGGACCAGCATCGGCTGGGAGTAGAGAAGGAATTCCACAAAGGATTTGAGGATCAGGATGCCGAGGAAGACAGATACAACGATCGCCACTGCAAGGATCAGGGTTTGGACCGCCCGGCTGCTGAACTTTTTTGCAGCCTTGTAGGCCAGTCCCAGCATGATGCCGATTACCACATTTCCGGCAGCCCAGCCGGGCATTCCCCTCAGACCGCTGGTCAGCAGACAGTACAGGATCACTCCCAGCACGCCGACCAGAGTTCCGCTTACGGTATCCACGCAGCAGCAGTAGACAGCCATGACCAGATATCCCAGACACAGGTAGTAATTCTCAAAGACAGGTACCTGCAGACACATGGTAAGAGCAACAAACAAAGCAATTCCAATTCCGGTAAGCGCGATTTTTCTGGTGGTCATAAAAATCCTCCTGTCTGTTCTGCTTCTGTTCTGTTTTCAGGCTTTGTTTTCCGGTTCCGTTAATTCTGCTTTCTGACGATGGCATATTCATCGCCGATACGGTAGAAGGGGCAGGAAGCATGATGATCGGAGACCATACGGGCATAATCATCCTCATCCATGTTTATGTCACAGACATACTCGTCATATTCCTCATCATAGATCAGATATGCGCAGGTATCGCAGGTCCCTTTTACTTTTTCCATGGTCTCTCCTCAAATAATGTTCTCCCTAAATAATTATAGCACATTTTGAATGCCTATTGTAAAATAAGAGCACATATCAGAATGTTATGCGGAAGGAATGAGAGATTTGCCGGGCTGTGTATTGTGTCCAAGAGAATGCGGTGCTGACCGTCAGAATGGCCGGTCAGGCTATTGCGGAGTTCCCTCTGAAGTATGGCTTGCCAGGGCGGCACTTCATTTCTGGGAGGAACCCTGTATTTCGGGGACCAGAGGATCAGGCACAGTTTTTTTCTCTGGATGTGTGCTGAGATGTGTATACTGCCAGAATTATGATGTCGCTCATGCCAGAGCCGGCATCCCGGTCCCGGTCTCCCGGCTTGCAGAGATCTTCCTCGAGCTTCAGGAGCA
>CACZOS010000297.1 GCA_902782815.1 uncultured Lachnospiraceae bacterium
CCGATACCGAAGGCAGCTATCTCTGCGTACGCCAGTTCCGGCAGGGGATCCGGAAGGTGACCAATGAGTTCCCGGCAGGCGGGATCGAGCGGAAGGACGGAAAAGAATACGGAGGAGCCGGGACAGAGGCTTCAGACTACGCACTGGCCGCGGCAAAGCGGGAGCTCCAGGAGGAGACAGGATATGTTTCAGATGAGTGGATCCCCCTCCTGGCGATCCCCTCCAATGCGACACTGGCAGATAACTATGCATACCTGTTCGCCGCAAGGAACTGCCGCAGGGTATCCGGCCAGTCCCTGGACGAGACGGAATTCCTGAATGTGAAGAAATACACAGCCGGGGAGATAGAAAAACTGATCTCCGGCGGAGAATTTGAACAGGCGATCCACGTGGCGGCCTGGCTGCTGGCACAGAGGATCTGAAAGAGAAGACACTTCCTGAGAAGGACAGGCATTGTTCCGGATCAGGGGGTGTTTTTTCAAATTCAGCGAACGGTCTTTTTTTTAACGTATGCTGTTATACACGGAATTGGAATTAATTGGTAAAATTAAATGGAAAACAGGAGAACTATGTACAAGAATCTGTAGAAATTGCCATGATTCCTTCGGGAAATCGGAAAGTGAGGAGACATGAAACGAACAGGATTTGACCAGGGATGGTACTGCAAGCATCTTGAAGATGAGGGCATCGGTATCCCGGTAAAGGTTCCGGATGACGCAATGCTCCGGGAAGAACGCACCAAAGATGCAGTCGGAGGACTGAATGTCGGATGGTTCGAAGGCTTCGACTACCTTTATACAAAAGAATTTACTCTTAGCGAAGAAGATGCTGCTCTTCACAATGTACTGGAGTTCGAAGGTGTGTACCGTAAGGCAGAAGTCCTGGTCAATGGGACAAAAGCGGCATTCCGGCCATACGGATATACTAATTTCTATGTGGAGCTGGACGGCCTGGTCCAAGAAGGGGAAAACAAGGTGGAAGTGATCGCCCGCAACGCTGACCAGCCCAATTCCCGCTGGTATTCCGGCGCAGGCATCTATCGTCCCGTTGCTCTCTGGCAGGGTCCTGCAGAGCATATCGAGCTCAACGGCGTTAAGATACGGACTCTTTCGGCAGTTCCGGCGCGTGTGGAAGTCACGGTTAAAACGAGCGGAGACGGAGAGGTCACGGTAAAGATCCTCGACGGAGAAAAGGTGCTTGCATCTGCCGGGGGCGCCGGACGGATCTTTGAGATCGAGATCCCGGAAGCGAAGACATGGAGCCCGGATTATCCGCAGCTTTACACCTGTCAGGTCAGCTATGGAGAGGATGAGTATGCGGTCACCTTTGGTGTGCGGACCCTCAGCTGGGGCAGGGAAGGTCTCCTGATCAATGGAGAAAGAGTGATCCTGCGCGGTGCCTGCATCCATCATGACAATGGCCTGTTGGGAGCGGTCTATGATCCGGACGCTCTGGAGCGCCGCATCCGGCTTCTTCAGGAGAATGGCTATAACGCGATCCGGAGCGCGCACAATCCCTGCTCCAAGACAGCTCTGGAGATCTGTGACCGCCGGGGCGTGCTGGTCATGGATGAGTACATCGATCACTGGTACATCCACAAGACAATGTATGATTATGTGGAATTTTTTAACGACTGGTGGAAGCAGGATCTGAAGGACATGGTGGAAAAGGATTTCAACCACCCCTGTGTCGTACTGTATTCTACCGGAAATGAGGTCGCGGAGACTGCCCAGAAGAAGGGCATAGCCCTTGCCAGAGAAATGACAGATCTGCTTCATGAGCTGGATCCCACGCGTCCGGTAACCTGCGGCATCAACATCTTCTTCAATTTCCTGAATTCGATCGGTTTCGGACAGTATTCCGATGAGAAGGCTGCAAAGGAAGCGGAGAGGAACGCAAAGGCAAAAGCAGAGGGCAAAAAGGTAAAGGAGAGCTCCACAGGGTCCAAATTCTTCAACGACCTGGCCGGGATCATGGGCGCAGGCTTCATGAAGACCGGAGCGGCCCTCCACGGATCCGATGTGACCACAAGGGAAGCCTTCGCAAACATGGATATCGCCGGCTACAATTACGGCGAGAAGCGCTACAAAAAGGATCTCAGGAATTATCCCGACCGGATCATTCTCGGCTCCGAGACCTTCTGCTTTGACGCATACAAGTTCTGGGAGCTGGCAAAGAAAGAGCCCAGGCTGATCGGAGATTTTGTCTGGGCAGGAATTGACTACCTCGGAGAGGTCATGGTCGGATCCTGGGAGTATGAGGATTATGCAAAGAATTTTGAAGCCGGCCCCGGCTGGATCAGCGCAGGCAGCGGACGCATCGATCTTACGGGGAAGCCCCTTGGCGAAGCTCTGTACACAAAGGTCGCATTCGAAAGAGAGGCAGGTCCATATATTGCGGTCAGGCCGATGTTCCACAAAGGAAAACACTCACCTTCGGCATGGAAGATGACAAATGCGATGCCCAGCTGGAGCTGGCGCGGACAGGAGGGTAAGCGCTGCGACGTCGAGGTCTATGCGCGGGCAGACAGTGTGGAGGTCCTGGTCAACGGCATCTCAAAAGGAAAAAAGAAGCTGAAAAACGACTGCCTTGCCATGTTCCGCATTCCCTTTGAAAAAGGTGTGATCGAAGCGGTCAGCTATGACGCCTCCGGCAGAGAGACCGGCAGGAACAAGCTGACCACAGCCGAGGGCAGGACTGTTCTTATGGCAGTACCAGAGGAAGAGACAGTCAGGGCAGGACATCTTGCATTCGTGCGTCTGAAATTTGCTGACCCGAAGGGCGAGACAAAGCCGATGGAAAGAGGGCTTATTGACGTCACTGTCGAAGGCGGGAAGCTGCGTGCCCTGGGGTCCGCCTGCCCGTTCTATGAATACAACTATCTTGACACAAAATGTGATACCTATTATGGGGAAGCGCTTGCCATCGTAGAAGCAGGAAGCGGCAGTGAGGTAAAACTCCATGCCGTCAGCGGCGGCTATACAGCCGATGCAGTCATACAGGTCATTCCGGAATAAAGATCTGACACGATTTCCTGACAGCCGTTCAGGAAACGCATAACAGCGACAGTCGATGAAAGGTTCAGATAAATAGCACAGGGGGTCTGCCAGTGACGGGCAGGCCCTTCTGTTGTTTTCTGAATGTGCTGTCTGAAATGTATTATGTGAAATGTATTATTCCCGGCAATGATTGAGTTTTTCCGCCTTACCATATAAAATGTAGATGATTTCCTATTTTCTCAAGAAAGCAAGGAGGTATCTAATGAAAGGCAGGAAGGTCAAGGCTCTCTGCGCCGCATTATCTGTTTCACTTGTCGTGGGACTGTTCGCAGGGTGTGCCAATAAGGCAGATACAACGCCCGCCGCTGATTCA
>CACZOS010000298.1 GCA_902782815.1 uncultured Lachnospiraceae bacterium
AATACCTTCGCTTTACATCCGTATTTTTTGCACAGATCACAATATTTACGTTCCATGCACTCGTTTCCTCCAATAATGACAACACTCATTTTTTCCCTCCGTTTACCTGGTGAAATGTAAAAAGGAAGGCGTCACAGCAGCACCCGTGTCCATACCGTCTGGATGGGCAGATGATAACTGTGACGCCATTTATTTTATGAAAGAACTTTTCCGAGAGATCGGCATTCTTCAAGCGCATCCTCGTCCGGGGTCTCATTGGCCATAACCGGTTCTTCTGCCAGGATTGCACCTGCATCCTTACAACGATCTTCCCAGTCGCGCATCCACTGTCCATCACCCCAGCCGTAGGAGCCAAACAGACCGATCTTCTTACCTGAGAGAGCACCTTCAACATCGGTGAACATGGGTTCAAATTCTGATTCTTCCAAAACTTCCGCTCCCATTGCCGGGCATCCGAAAGCAATTCCGTCATATTCCGCAACCATACCTTTATCAAAATCTGACGGTCCGAAAACGGATACATCTGCTCCTGCATCTTTTGCGCCTTCTGCTACGGCATCCGCCATGGCCTCAGTGTTGCCTGTTCCGCTCCAGAAAACGACTGCTATTTTACTCATATTAATCTCCTTTCGTGACTGGTTGGTTTGTTATTATATGGCAGGCCGGAGATCCTTCCGTGTATCTACGATCAGAGCCTCCAGCGACTTCCCTTCTTTTGCTTCCCTGCAATAGATTTCCCTGCATTTTTTATATTTTTCAAACAGCTTCTTCGCCTCACACTCGTTGCTGTAGGCCTTCCAGCAGCCGTTACATTTGACTCCTTTACGTGAATCCTCCATGAATTTTTTTACATCAGACGGAGGGTAACCAAGGAACAATCCGATCTCATGGGGAAACTGTTCATCTTCCATGAGATGTCTGACCAGACGGGCAATACAACAGCCCGGGTTTCCACAGGGATAGCCTTTCTTTTCCAGAATCTCTTCTGCCCCCGGCAGATCCAGATCCCTTTTCAGAAAATCCGGCCGGTACAGGTAGATCAATGTGCTACTGTCTGATCTCCTAAGAGGAATCAGACACAGCCCTTTTCCGGTCATGATCCGGTTCAGGTTCCGTATTTCCGTGACTATGTCTGCCGAATTATTAATTAAATAAAACATATTTCCCGTTTTGATTCCTGCCAATGTGGGGGAACAATGCTCCACCAGCGCATTCCTTAGCATCTTTCATCACCGCTCGTCAGAATAAATGAGTTTGATAATACTTATTTAAGTTAGACATATCTAACTACGGCGATAATATATCAGATTTTCAATACCTTGTCAATATAATCTTTGCTTTTGAATCAGAAAACACCATCATACCGCTTCATCTCAATAAGTGAATTACCTCTTTTTCCAAAAGGAAATGAGTGATTTTATAAACGGGATCTGTGTGAGATGGTATAATTAAACTACATTAGTATGCATTGGTCTGTTTTGGGAGAAGTGCAGCTTCCTGCTGTTGGAACGGACGATCATAAATAACTGGGATGAACCGTGATGAAAAAGATCAAAGAGACGAGCGTGCTCCGGGCACAGATCGTACCAAATGTGACACAGTTTTATAAAGAGTTTCTGGATATCCCCGGGGATCATCAGAGCATAGGTTTTCTGAGTACCGATTGCGAGGAAATATTGTATCTTGCTCTTGACGATGCCACCAAGAAAGCAGATGTGAAAGTGGCTTTTGTCAACAGTGCGAACGTGGGTCTGGGAAATCTTTGGGCCCACATAAGAGGTGTGGCCATCGGCATGCTTTCCGGCCCTAAGGTACAGGATGTCAGAATGGGCATGCTGTACGCAAAGGATTTTATAGAGCGGCATTCCGGATGTTATGTGTTTGACGGGGACGAGGACAGATATTGTTATGTCCATCTGATTCCCCGCTCCGGACCCTATTATCTGAAGAAATTTAAGATTCCTCCTGAGAGCGCCGTGGCGCATCTTTCCGCAGAACCGGTGGCCGCCACCTATGCACTGGACAAGGCATTGAAAGCCGGAGATACCCGAATCGCCCATCTTTACCGGATTCCGACCAGGACAAATATGGGAGGAGGGATCCTGTACGGTACGGAGTCGGCCTGCAGGGCTGCGGCGGAATCATTCCTGAATGCGGTGGAATACTGTTATGATAATCCCATGGAGATCAACTGATGTCATCCATGGCAGGATGTAGGTGATACGATAATGAAAAAGCTGGTGCCATTAAAAGAACATATCGTCTCCCAAAAGGTAATCGCCCATGTGTCGGAAGAATACGCAAAGCTGTATCGTCTACCACAAGGGCATCGGAGTATCGGCATTTTCACGGCTACGAATGATGACCCCTGTTTTATGGCGATGGATGATGCCACCAAGAAAGTGGAGATCAAGGCGCTTCAGGTGGCGCCGTATTTCGGCGGAGGTCACAGCACACTGAGTAAAGTAAGCGGGTGTGTCTACGGGACCTTTTCTGCTCCTTCGGTGGATAAAGTGAAGACTGCCTTGAAATATATCAGGGAATTTGTGGAGAACCGGTCCGAGGGCTTTTACTTTGAAGGGGATATCTCCAGCAGGTTCTATGCCCAATGCATACCGAAGATGGGCAAGTACTACAGTGAACAGCTGAAAGTTCCGGAAGGGACTCCCTACGCCTACATGATCGGTTCACCTGTAGAGGCAGTTTATGCTTTGGACAGGGCTCTGAAATCAGGGGATGTTAAACTGGTAAGATATATTTATCCGCCTGCCAGGGTGAATTCCGGGGGAGGGATAATTATCGGGAGTGAAGCGGCCTGCCGCGCGGCAAGAGAGGCGTTTATAGAAGGTTTATATGCGGCAAGTCAGAATAAGATCCGGATTTAGAGACCGGAAGATTTTTTATTATCTGAATGATAAGAGGGATGTGAAGACAGAGTTTTGGTTTTGTCTTTCACATCCCTTTTTTGTGTCTCCCCGGTGTGACGGTTTTGTGACTCCGGATATACTATAGTGATGTCAGAAATTAAAAACGAAATCTGAAAGGAGAGAAAAAGATGACAACAGCAGCAGGAAACAATATTGGAGTCGGATGTAACCCTATCATCAAAAAAATGTATGACAAGGCCGATACGGCAGCAACAGCAGAGGTGGCGACCTACAGGGGAGTGGCAAGGAAAACCGCTTTCTTCCTCCTTATGGCAGTGGCAGGCTTCGCGGCATTTTTCGTTCTTCATCTGTTTTTGGCAGGAACGGGAAATCCGGATATTGTATATAATGTTGATGACATTTTCCACCTGAATATGTTTGTGACAGAAGCGGCTGTAGCCGGTATGGCAGTCGTCGTTTCCGTTCTGGCCCCCCTTTTTGCCTGGTTCTTCCGCTCGGCAATCCCGGTTGTCGGAACCTTTTACGCCCTCTGTGAAGGATATACCATCGGTTTCCTGACCGGCATGCTGGCACCCCAATATCAGTGGATCAGCTTCGCAGCACTTGTCATCACGATCCTGGTGGTGAGTGCCATGCTTTTCCTCTATGCAAAGAGAATTGTAAAGGTAGGACAGAAGTTCCGGGCTGTAGTCACCACGGTATTTATCACTATGATCCTTGGAGGCCTGCTTACCACGGTCCTTTACATGATTCCATTCACCAGAGCTTTCATCGCTCCTGTTTTAACCTTTATGGGCAATCCCCTGATCAGCATCGGTTTATCCGTTGTTTACCTCATCGTTGCCTGCCTCTTCCTTCTTGTGGACTTCTCCGTGATCGAAGAGTGCATCGAGAGAGGGATTCCCGGGAAATTTGAATGGATGGCCGCTTTCGGTCTGGCATATACTATCATCTATATTTACTTCAGAGTGTTGGAACTGATCCTTAAGATTGTTGCGATGACAAAGAAAAGTTAGAAGACAAAGTGATTTTTACCATAATTATTGACAAATATGAGTAATTATGGTAACTTATTACAAATTTAAGATAAACCGTTGAAGAAGAGTAAGTAGGTGATTTCCCTCTTATCACAGAGAGCTGCGGATGGTGTGATCGCAGCATGAGATATCTCACTGAATGGGCTTCTGAGGGCGCGGACAAAGGAGACGATAGTCTCTGAGTATCCGGCGACGTTGAAGGCAGACGTTAATTGCCGGGGATATGAAGGTATCCCGCTAAGTGCACGGATCAACCCGTGAAATCAAGGTGGCACCGCGGATAGTGTCATGTTCTTACATCTATTCGTCCTTGACAGATAGTCTTATTCTGTCAGGGACTTTTTTTGTTGCGGACTACGTTCTGCTCCTTTGACAGGAAACCGGAAGTTTTTTGAAGGAGGTATGTAAAATGATCAAAGAGGCGATTGTGAAGATTGTCAGCAAAGAAGATCTGACTTATGACGAGGCGTATACCGTTATGAATGAGATCATGAGCGGGGAGACCAGCGCCACCCAGAACGCTGCTTTTCTGGCCGCTCTTTCCACAAAAAGCGCCAGGGCGGAAACCACCGATGAGATTGCCGGCTGTGCCGCGGCCATGCGTGCCCATGCCACCAAGGTGGAGACAGGCATGGAGCTTTTTGAGATCGTCGGAACAGGGGGAGATAATGCCCACAGCTTCAACATCTCCACCACTTCAGCCATCGTGGCGGCAGCCGGGGGAATGAAAGTGGGAAAACACGGAAACCGGGCAGCCTCTTCCCAGTGCGGTACCGCGGACTGTCTGGAAGTCCTGGGGGTGAATATCCGGCAAAGTCCGGCCAAATGCATTGAACTGCTGCGGGAAGTGGGGATGTGTTTCTTCTTTGCCCAGCAGTATCATACTTCCATGAAATATGTGGGTGCCATCCGGAGAGAACTGGGATTCCGCACGGTTTTCAATATCCTCGGGCCTCTGACCAATCCGGGCATGCCGGTAATGCAGATCCTTGGTGTTTATGATGACTATCTGGCTGAGCCTCTGGCCCGTGTTCTGGTCAGCCTTGGGGTGAAGCGGGGAATGGTGGTTTACGGACAGGATAAGCTGGACGAGATTTCCCTAAGTTCCCCCACAACCATCTGTGAAATCAAGGACGGCTGGTATC
>CACZOS010000299.1 GCA_902782815.1 uncultured Lachnospiraceae bacterium
AACACAAAAGGACCGTCCCCGTGTGTCTTCATGTGTTCTGTAAAACACAGAAAAAACAGGATTTCTTCGCAGGAACTTCACAGTTTGCCGGTAGAATCGGATACAGTTCATCAAACAGAATCTGACTGGAGGAAAACTGATATGAAAAAAACAGACAGAAAACACTATGCACGTATTTATGCATCTTTTGTATCCGGCATTACGCTGGCGCTCTGCTCCTTCCTGTTTACTGTCCCTACCGCGTATGCAGGGGAAGAAACGGTTTCTATGGAGGAGAACGAATTCTTTACCGCCCGGGATCTTGCACAGCAGGCAGATCTTTCTGAGGCCGTTCCCTTTACGGTAAAGGATGGGGAGGAAATACGCATTACGGAGGAGGGAATCTACCTTCTGTCAGGAGAAGCACAGAATGCCACCATCCTTGTGGATACCGACAAATCTTCCAAGGTGCAGCTTGTGCTGGACGGCCTGAACATAGAAAACCAGGATTTCCCCGTGATCTACGCCCGTTCCGCCGACAAGGTCTTTGTGACTACCACGGACTCCTCGAATTCGCTTTCCGTCACCGGAAGCTTCCGGTCCGACGGGGACGTCAGCACAGATGCCGTGATCTTCTCAAAGGATGACCTGGTTCTGAACGGGATCGGAAACCTCTCCATCTCGTCCTCTGACAACGGGATCAGTTCCAAAGATGACTTAAAGATCACAGGAGGAACCTATCTCATTTCCAGTACCCAGGATGCCCTGGAAGCCAACGACTCCATCCGGATCAATGACGGTTCATTCACAATCATTTCCGGGAAAGACGGTCTTCATTCCGGGAAAAATGATGATGGAACTCTGGGTGAGATCACCATTTTCGGAGGGAGCCTGGCGATCAAGGCGTCCAGCGACGGCATTCAGGGAAACACCCTGGTTCAGATCGATGGAGGAAATCTGGAAATATCTGCTTCGGAAGGGATCGAAAGTACCTGCGTAAAGATCAACGCAGGCACCATCAGCATCAACGCCTCGGACGACGGAATCAATGCCGCACAGAAATCCACGCTGTACTCTCCTGTGGTGGAGATTAACGGAGGCGAGATCAGTATTGTGATGGGAGAGGGGGATACAGACGCTGTGGACGCCAATGGCAGCATCTATGTCAACGGAGGCACCATAAACATTACGGCCCGTTCCTCCTTTGACTATGACGGCGCAGGAGAACTGAACGGCGGTACTGTCATTATCAACGGTCAGCAGGTGACATCTCTTCCCAATGCCATGATGGGCGGCCATGGAGGCGGCTTCTTCCAGGGAAATGACCAGTGGAGTGGACACGGCCAGCGAAGGGGATTCTGAAGAAGACCGTCCCCGTGTTTCCGCGTCATCCCCAAAATGCTGGATTCCTTTGTCTGTATATGATTCAATTATCCTGAACGAATAATATCCTAAGGGAGGCTGCCATGATTATTCTTGATAAACCTGTATCTCGAATACAGCTTATGAACATAGAAGAGCATACATATTTTGACGATATGATGAAATGTGTAGTGGATATCAAAAGAGAATGTATTGCCGTAAATGCAGATCTGGAGGAATTGCTGCTGAGGGATGGATCTTCACAGAAAAACCTGTATGGCTATAATATTCTTTATGATGACTGGAGTATTGAATATGATTCTCTCATTAATCCTCCCAGAAACAGAGAAGCAGGATATTCAAGAGCAGGACGGACTGTGGCCGACCCGGCTGTGAGAGAGAAAATCAGGGAGGTGACAGATAAATGGATCCTAAAATGAGATGGTTTTCCATGCCTGTTACCGAACAGATCTCCAATATTGGAAGTGAAGTGGCAAGGGCGCTCCGATATAAAAAGAAAGGTGATATTCAGAAAGCCCGGAATTTTGCGAATAAAGCGATTGAGTTCTGGATGCTTTCTGAAGAGGATCCTAAAAACAGGCACCGGCTTGTGGAATTCAACTGTGCAGTTGGAGAACTCAGAGATTATTTCCTGGGAGAGAATATCTATCAGACAACAGAGACGATGCTTACCCGATATTATGATGCTTTTTTGTACAGAGATAAGTGAAAAACAGGAAAAGATACTTGACAGAAACAAAAAACAGAAGTAGAATACATTCTCATAAAGACAAAGGCGTCTTGGAAGTAATTCCAGGGCGCCTTTTTCTGTTTTTCAGAGGAAGCGGTGACGCGGTGCTGACACAGGGACTGTCCCCGGGTTATCATCACCACGCCGCCCGGAACAGGACAGGAGGTGTGCTATGTGCTCTATATTTGGCTTCTGCGGAAGCAGCGGTGAATATAACGAAATTCAGAAAGCGCTCCTGGCAACCAGAACCAGGGGGCCGGACGACAGCAGGATCATCGACACAGGAAACGGATGGATCGGTTTTAACCGTCTGTCCATTATGGGCCTGACGGAAAATGGTATGCAGCCGTTTGTTTTTGGAAACCGCACAGTATATGTCCTGCCCGATCTGAAAAAGGGTCCGCAGGGATATGAAGTACCAGAAGAAACGGAACTGATCCTTGCCTGCAACGGGGAGATCTACGGGTTCCGTCCGCTGAAGGAGGAGCTTGCCGGAAAAGGATATTCGTTTCTCAGTGATTCAGACTGCGAGATCCTCCCGGCCCTTTACAGGGAATATGGAACGGAGATGTTCCGTATGCTGGACGCGGAGTTCGCCATGATCCTGTATGACAGGAAAGAGGATGCATATATCGCCGCCAGAGATCCGATCGGGATCCGCCCATTATATTACGGAATCCGGGAGGACGGGACCTTTGTTTTTGCTTCGGAGCCGAAAAACCTGATAAACCTGGTAAAAAGGATCCTTCCGTTTCCGCCGGGGCATTACTTTAAGAATGGAGAATTCTGCGAATACCGGAACATGTACGAAGCAGGTCCCTTCCACAATGAAGAACTGCCGGAGATGTCAGGAAGGATCCATGACCTGCTTTACGAGGGAGTAAAGAAAAGGCTGGATTCCG
>CACZOS010000300.1 GCA_902782815.1 uncultured Lachnospiraceae bacterium
GAATAAGAAGCTGTGGATCATATCCAACGGAATCTTTATAAGGCGCATCCTGAGCCATGATGAAGTGGAAAGGATATGCCGGCAGCATGGTTATGAGGCACAGGAAGTATACCATCAATAAAAAGAAATACTGATCTGGTTTGATCTATTTTTTTGGGGCTCCTTCGGGAGCCTTTTTTTTCACCCTTCCTACAAAAGAAATAAAAAAATTCAATGAAAGGGAAACGACCATTTCTGCACCGACGGGCAGGTGGCGAAGTATTTCCATGTCAACAGAGCTTGTCAAGACTGATCTTGTTATTTTTTTTCCCAGAAAGGAGAAACACATATATGGGCAGAGTTCCAGTCGCAGAAAAGTACACGCTGACGGTCCCTGAGGCATCTGCGTATTTCAACATCGGCATCAAGAGGATGCGCCGTATGGCTGAAGCCAACCTTGGCAGGTTCGCCATCCAGAACGGGAACCGCTACCTGATCATCCGCACGAAATTCGAGAAATTCCTGGAGCAGACTCCTTCAATCTGATAACGTCATGCGGGCAGATAAGCGCCGGAAGGCGCGAATTTGGAATGAAGGGAGGGACGGCTGCGTAAAAAAAAGACTTTATCTGTCATGAAGTAGTTGACTTTATGCCTGTCCAGAGTGATGAATAGGACGTGGGGAGGGAGCCTTCAGCGGCCCGAAATCCTGCTGGCTGGATGATTCACATTAAAAAGTGAGGTGACAGATATGAAAGAAATCCCTGTTCAGGACAAGTTCCTTCTGACTATAAGGGAGGCATCCGCATACTTTAACATCGGGATCAAGCATATGAGGAAGATCGCAGAGGAAAACATGGATTCCATCGCCGTCAGGCATGGGAACCGCTACCTGATCATCCGTCCGAAATGCGAGGAGTTCATCACAGGATATCTGAAAAAGAAGGATGTCCAGGCTGACCACGGAAAAGGAGGAAACACGCTTTGAAGAAACCACAGCTGGAAGAGAAAAACATCCTCAATGTAGAGGAGGCGGTCGCGTTATACGGCATGAGCAGGAGGAGGTTCCGCAAGCTTCTGGAAAGTACTGGCCTGCCGTTCGTAGCTGCATATGGCAAAAGGAAGGTCATCATCCGGGCGGAGCTTGAAGCTTACCTCCAGTCCCGGCCGGACCTGAAGGAGGCACTGATGAACAGACCAAGACAAGCAACAGGCCGAGAAACGTGTGAAAGGAGATGAATGATGGCAGGAGCTGCAAGGCGCCGCGACGCAAAGCACAGGGTGCTGCGCAAAGGGGAATCCGTCAGGACGGATGGCAAATACCAGTTCAAGTACTATGTGGGCGGCAAGGCAAAGTTCATATACAGCTGGAGGCTGGAGCCCACTGACAAGACCCCTCAGGGGAAGCGGCCGGGGCCGTCGCTGAGGGAGCTGGAGAAGCAGATCGGCCGGGACCTGGACTCCCGGCTGGACCCCTCGATGAAGAATATGCTGGTGAAGGAGCTGGTGAAGAGGTACCTTTCCACCAGGACGGGCGTCAGGCCAAGCACGCTGGCGAGCTACAATTTTGCCGCCAACCTGCTCGAGAAGGAGGAGTTCGCCAGTAAGAAGATCGGGGAGGTCAGGACCTCAGATGCCAGGCTTTTCCTGATCAAGCTCCAGGAGGATGGCAGGGGCTACTCCACCATCAAGACGGTCCGGGGTGTTCTCCGGCCCGCCTTCCAGATGGCGGTGGAGGATGACTTCCTGCAGAAGAACCCCTTCGGGTTTGAGCTTGCCGGTGTTGTGGTCAACGACAGCGTGACCAGGGAGGCCATCACCAGGGACCAGATGAGGAAATTCCTGAAGTTCGTCCATGACGATAACTGTTACTGCAAGTATTACGAGGTGGTATACATCCTCTTCCACACGGGGATGCGGATCTCGGAATTCTGTGGCCTGACGATGAAAGACATCGATTTTTCGAACCACATCATCAACATCGACCACCAGCTCCAGAGGAACCGGGACATGACCCTTATCATACAGCCGACGAAGACCAATGCCGGCACCAGGAAGCTGCCGATGAGCGGGGAGGTCGAGGCCTGCTTCCGGGCCATTATCGAGGACCGGCCGGAGCCACAGGTGGAGAAGGAGGTGGACGGCTATACCGGGTTCCTTTTCCTGGATGCGGAAGGCCTGCCCCTCGTAGCCATGCACTGGGAGCACCGCTTCAAGCGCATGGTGGACCGCTACAACGCGATCTACAGGGAGCAGATGCCGGGAATCACCCCCCATGTGTGCCGCCACACTTATTGCAGCAACATGGCAAGGGCTGGCATGAACCCGAAGACGCTCCAGTACCTCATGGGGCATACAGACATCAGCGTAACGCTGAACGTGTATACGCACCTGGGGCTGGAGGATGCCCGGGCGGAGTTCCACCGCATGGAGGAGGCGGAAGCCGCCAGGCGGGAGCAGGAGAGGGTGGATGATTATTGCAGGGTCTTGTAGCGGATACGGGTGGAATTTGTAACATTTAATGCATTATGACTTATGAAATGCTGTACTAGTATGACGCTTACAAAATAAATTTCCGGGCAAAAAAAGCAGCCGCCCTCACAGCGACTGCTTTTCTCTCAAATCCCATTATCCTTCCGGATCAAGAGTATATTAAACTGTGAGGACGGTATTTACCTGCCCCGGAAGAGCAGGGCAGTCCCCTCATATTTGTCAACATCATTATCAATTAAAATATCTTTCAATACCGGGGTTTCATCCTTAGCGTTATATCCTGTAAAGGTATAGTAGGAATACCCCCCATCATAAGTTGGAATCATATAAGATTTAACCTTTTGATTACCGCTAACCAGGTAAAGGTCCTGGTTTAATGCATTCTGAATAGCTTCTTTTCCAAATTTCTTTGCTAAATGTGCTTCCAGATTTTCATCGCCGAAAATAAAATTTATCGTAGAATCAGGGACGTTTTTCCACCCCTTACTATAGAGTTCTATCGCTTCTTCTGCGGCTACCGCAAACTTAAACCCGCTCTTTTTAAGATAGTCAATGATTGTTCCTTGCTTCCATTCATTTTTAATATAATTAACAAGGTCTTCCGTATCTTTATCAGTGAGTACATTTGCATTCATCAAATTGCTCAATCCATCACGTTGATAAGTCAGAAAATCCGCGGCAAGAATGGTATCTGAAAGATGGACTCTGGCGTCTTTCTTGTTAATGAAAACAAATTTATCAGTATTGTTATAATTTACATAACGCTGTGCAATGCCATCGAAAACCTTTTTGCCGGATTTGTCTTCACCTGTAATGTTTTGGGCTATGCCTTCCATATTCTCGATAATGGTATCGTAATTCTTTTTAATCAGGTCATTATATATCAGCTTTGCATTTCTTCCAAGTTTGCTTTCATCTTCGTCTGAAAAAGCCAGAACTTTTCTATAAGACTCCAGGCAATGCATGGCCACCGTATAGCAAAAAGCGTAATTATCCAGACACTCGTGGACAAAATCCTTAGATGCCTCAAGCGCTTCACCGCTTAACATAGTCTTATTCGCATAGTAATCATAAGCTGCCTGGAAAAGATCCATTCCCTTTAAGCTTGTTTCACTGCTTGCCCCACGCATGATCTGCGCTACAGACTCCAAATCTGCAAGGAAGCAGCTGTCATCGCCCACTCCAACATTCCCAAGAGCCTGAGCTTCAAAAACGAGTTTTTCCTGTTCGGTGAGTTTTCCATTAGTTCTTTCGTTGCCAGCTATAGCGGTCATTATCATGGCTACGGTTGTTTTCAGTTCGTCTACCCTTTCACCAAAACTCGATAACGTATCGCTGGTTGCCGTGACATCAAGGATCTTTTTCGTACTGGCTTGAATCTCTTCCTTCAGGCCGCCGATCTGCTTGCTGATATCAGAAAAAGAAGTGCCGCTCTCTTTTCCTGTAAAGTAATCAAAAAGTGCCTGCATTACAGGGATGCTCATACGGCCGCAGGCAACCCCGCCTTCCCATTTGCCGCTTTGATTATTAAATACTCCTCCAACATTAGGAAGCATCGAGGAAAGTACCCAGAAACCATGATTAACTATATCACGTGCTACAGCATCTACAGTTCCCCATCCATCGGTTTCTTTCTTTTCTTCTCCTCCCCGAGTATGGTGGTCCTCTTCATCATCTTTTTCCTTATCTATGGGATCGGTATTCTTTATGATATCCTCTATGTCTTTTTCATCCTTCGGAAGAACGTTTTCTTTTTCCTCCTCTTCC
>CACZOS010000301.1 GCA_902782815.1 uncultured Lachnospiraceae bacterium
AGAAAGCAGTACTCTGAAAGAGATGAAACAGTTACTGAACATGGTGAGCAGCACCTTTGTAAACATCTACGGTATAGATCCAAATGCCGATGATCTGTATCAGAGACTAGGATCTGAGTATGCTCCTCTGATCGAAGAATACTCATGTTATCAGTAAAAAACCGCAGCCCGGCTATTGCCCGGGCTGCGGTCAGTATATGTCTCAATAATGAAATAGCTTGTTGATTATTATTTCAGTTCATGCCAATGAGTCAGAGGCTTAATTCCAGCAATCTCTTTTCATCAAGAATGCTGATTTTTCCCCGTTTTGTTTTCACTATATCATCTTCCGCAAATTGTTTTATAATACGGGCAACGACTTCTCTTGCCGAATTGATTTCTTTCGCAATCTGTTCATGAGTGGCCGTGACCTCCTGGTTGTCCCTGTGTCGGATCAGGTAAGTTGCGATCCGCCGGTCGATACCATAAAAAAGGATCTGCTGGATAGTCCACATGACATCCGAAAAACGTTCTGTTAGTATTTCATATATAAAGCTTCTGACATAGATGTTGTCTTGCTTCAGACCTCTCAAAACCGTAGTGGGGATAATCAGGATGCGGCTGTCTTCTTCGACCACCATCTGTGTATCGAAAGTGATCTGATAAAGAATACATGATGCGGTCAGCACATCATACTCTCCCGGTCTGATGTGATACAGGGTGATCTCACGGCCTTCTTCAGACATCATATAGGCGCGGACGGAACCCTCCAGTACATGAATCATTCCCAGACAATCCCCTACTGTCGCATGAAGAAGATTATCCTTCCGATAAGACCGGATTGTTGACATGGCTTCCGTATTTTTCTTTTCTGTTTCCGTCAGTTGCTCCCAGAAAGATAGAGCCTGCAGTTCTTTTGTCAGTTCTGTCATGAGACCTCCCGTATCATGGTTCATGTTTTACGTGATTAACTCCCGCCATCCTAATCGAAGGTTAAATGAACAGGTTTACATTTGATTCTTCTGCTTCACCAAGATAAGTTCCGACGCCTCCGATCTCGACACCATCGATCAGCTCTTCCCGGTGTATTCCCATAACATCCATGCTCATGGAGCATGCTATGATTCGGACCCCGGCTTCCATGGCCTTTTTCATCAGGTCTTCCAGGGAATCAATGTTCTTGTCCTTCATGATTCCTTTCATCATGGCGGTTCCGATTCCCCCCATGTTCATCTTGCTGAGCTTCAGCTTCTGCGAACCCCGGGGAAGCATCATACCAAACATTTTTTCAGTGAGATTTTTTTTGACAGGCTGCTTCTGTTTTTTGCGCAGTGCAGTCAGTCCCCAGAAAGTGAAAAACATCGTAACCGGCCTGCCCATGGCCAGAGCCCCGTTGGCAATGATAAATGAAGCCAGAACCTTATCCATATCACCATCAAAGACGATGATCGTCTTACCGTTTTTCTCGGTATTCTTCTGTGTATTCAGCCTCGCAGCTGCCCCTTCCGGACGCACTCCTTTTTGAATACAGGCAACATATTCTGTTCCTTTTTTCCCGCTGGAGATCAGAGTATTCCCCGTACTTCTGCACCAGGATCTGATATCTTTAGAAAATCCCGGATCTGATGCGGTTACTTTTAATATATCACCTTCATCCATACTTTCAATACTCTTATATACTTCCATGATCGGCCCCGGGCATTGCATTCCGCAGCAGTCAAGGCATATTTCTTTTACCTTTCCCATTTCTGTTTTTTCCCCTTCTTTTTTCTCCTCCTGCATAGTTCCCGGATCGCCGTCTCCTTCAAAAGATTCAGGCTTTCTGTGAAGTGATTCATAAAAACGTACTCCTCCCGGATACACCATTACATGATCAAATCCATTCTGCATGAGAATTCTTGCTGCCAGGTAGGACCGGACACCTATAGCGCAGAAGGTGATATATGTCTTCTCAGGATCCAGGCTGCCTAATCTGTTTCGAAGCTCACCCAAGGGGATATCTACGGAGTCATCAAATTTATAGGCCATGCGTTCTGCATCCTCACGGATATCAAGCAGGACTACATCTTTGTCACGATCAGGCAGATCCCAGTCACAGAATCTGACCATACCCCGGATAACATTTTCTGCGGTGAATCCTGCCATATTCACAGGATCTTTTGCTGAGGAGTAGGGTGGGGCATAAGCCAGTTCCAGGGACTTCAGGTCAGCGATCGTCGCACCCATCCGCATGGCAACTCCGAGAGTGTCGATTCTCTTGTCGACGCCCTCTCTTCCCACAATCTGTGCCCCGTATATGCAGCTGCCGTCTATAGCAAAAATCAGTTTCAGGATCATGGGGAGCGCTCCCGGATAATATCCGGCATGATGGTTCTGTGTGATGATGACCGTTTCGTAATCCTTACCCTTGGCCAGACCTCTCCTTTGAAGGTTTTTTTCGTTGCTCCCGGTAGTTGCCGCTGTCAGGTCGAAAACCTTGGCAACGGAGGAACCTTGTGTCCCTTTATATGTTTCTTTTCCCCCGGCAATATTATCCGCTACGATCCTGCCCATCTTGTTGGCCGGACCGGCAAGAGGCACCATGGTCTTATCTCCACTGACCAGATCAGTAACCTGAACCACATCACCTGCGGCATAGATATCTTCATCATCTGTTCTGAGATAATCATCTGTAACGATGCCGCCCCGTTCATTGAGGGTAAGGCCCGCATTTTTCGCCAGCTGGCTGTTGGGGCGGACCCCTATGGATAAAATGACCATATCCGCAGAGATTTCCGCTCCGCTTCGAAGTCTGACGATCACCTGAGAACCTCTCTCCACGAAAGATTCCACGCCATCTGACAGATGGAGGTCTACCCCGTTTTCCGTGATATTTTCATGAAGCAGTTCTGCCATCTCGGGATCCAAGGGAGCCATGACCTGTCCCATCGCCTCTACAAGAGTTACATCCAGGCCTGCATGTTTCAGGTTTTCGGCAGTCTCCAGGCCGATAAATCCACCGCCCACCACAACCGCACTTTTTGCATTATTCTGACGGATCAAGCTGCAGATCCTATCTGTGTCCGGTACTGTCCAGAGAGTAATGATCCTTTCAGAGCCGATTCCCGGTATAGGAGGCTTAATCGGGGAAGATCCCGTCGCAATGACCAGTTTGTCATAGGATTCCATATACTCCTGTCCGGATTGGTGATCAAGTATCCGTACAGTTTTTCTTTGCCGGTCAATATACAGGGCCTCGTTTTGCGTACGGACATCTACATGGAAACGTTCTTCCATCATCTCTTTTTTTGTAACAAGAAGAGAATCCCTGTTTTTGATCACATTCCCGATATGATAGGGAAGACCGCAGTTTGCATAAGATATATACGGGCCTCTTTCCAGCAGGACAATCTCTGCTGTCTCATCAAGTCTTCTCAATCTGGCAGCACAGCTGGCACCGGCCGCAACTCCTCCGATTATCACTGTTTTCATCTCATCTTCCTCCTTTCATGCTCCGGTTATATAAGGGACATGATCATTTCTTTCGGACGCAGCCCCGTTACCCTGTTTGTGAGTTTACCGTCTTTGAAAACCATCAGGGTAGGGATGCTCATGATACGAAAGTTGTTCGCCAGTTCCTGCTCTTCATCAACATTAACTTTAGCCACCTTAAGTTTTCCCTGACTGTTTTCGGCAATCTCTTCCAGGGTTGGTGCCAGCATCCTGCACGGACCACACCAGGGTGCCCAGAAATCCACCAGCACCGGAACAGGGGACTCCATTACTTCTTTTTGAAAATTCCGTTTTGTAATCTTAATTTCTGCCATCTCTATTACCCCTCTTTGTTTTTTAAAAATGAATTTGTTTCAGTTTGTTTCATTATAGCCGGATAAAGAATAGACTTCTGTGAGTTTGTCACATTTCTTTATTGTTCCACAGGCCTGTATTTATATAGAGAGAGAAATACAGATGGAGCTTTGGCAGAAATACAAAAAAACAGTCCTGCCGCTTAATGCAGCAGGACCAGTGAATCATCCTCCATTAATCGCAATGCCAGATCGGTTTCACCTATTGTATATTTAAGGCAGGTCCGGACATTGTAAAGATCGCTGTTTTCCACAAAAGCTTCCGCCTCTTCGCGTGAGATTCCACTCAACGCCTTACGGTCAGTCAGCCTTTTTTTAAGCAAGTTCTCGTCGGCTACAATCTTTATCGTGTAATCTGCATATCTTCTAAGATCTTTCCAGCCGCCAAGGTCAAGCAACAGGTAGTTGCCTTCAATCAATATAATCTCCCCATGTATGTGAATGGCATCATCTATCGGATTATGAGCAATACGATAGTACTCAGGCCATCCGCAGTCCTCTCCCTCTGATATCCGTCTGACTTTTTCCTTAAGTTTCGGAAGGTCAAATGTCTCCGGTGCTCCTTTGTATTCTTTCATCAGATGAGTTTTGCCGGAGCGAACCATGGTATGGGTATCCAGGTAATCCTGGTAATGATGAAATCCATCCATGCCGACAGGAAGAACGGACAAAACCCCGTCTGTTATTTCGGAAAGATGACCCAGAAAATGAGCTAAGGTGCTTTTACCTGCACCGGGCGGTGCGGCAAGCATAACGATAATTCTCTTCCCTTTTTCTTTAACCATATCGGTAAGGTGATTGATCAGGGGAAGAAAAATATCATTTATACTTCCCTCTGAATAATAAGCCTGTACGTCTAACCCGTTTATTTTTGTTTTATAAATCATTGATCAATCTCTTTTAAGTACAGATCCCTGTAAATTGATTCCCAAATGTATCTGGCAACAAATCTTCTTTCCTGTTTTCATGTGTTCAGCAGCTTTGTATCATAAGCTTCCGGACTGATATCCACGTCCGGTCCGCATAGGACCTCCTCAAGCTGATCACATCCGCTGAAGACCCAGGCATGGATCTTTTTCATCCCCTTTCCGCACACAACTCTTTTCAGGTTTTTACAATCTTTAAAGGCAAAGGGGGGAAGGGTTTTCAGCTTGTCCGGCAAAATGACCTCCTCCAGTCCACTCCGGCAGAAGGTATATCCCCACAAGCTCGTAAGACAGGATGGAAGCTTAATGTGCCGAAGATTTTCACATCCGTCAAAAAGGAATTCGCCAAGATCAGTAACGGTATCCGGTATGTGAACAGAAGTTATTTCCTTATGCCCTGCAAACAAGTTGTCAGCTAATATCGTTACATTTCGGTTATCAGGAATCACAACCTCAGCCTCGTCACCCTGATATCCCACTACACAGTCACTGCCGTTTTCAATAGGTTTATAAAAGAAATCCTGCATGTTATTCACTCCAAAGCTTTTTTCATGCTTATATTATATATTAGATGGGCATAATAGTAAAATCAGATAACTAAGAAAAAGCACTCTGGGTGCCCGGAGTGCTTGATTTTTTCTGTTATAAACTATTGTATAAACTGATCTTATTTCAGGTAGTCTGTGCAGACATAACCTGTCTTGCCATTGAAATTAACCTGTACCCAGCAGGCCTTTTTGCCATGTTTGAATACCTGTCCCGTAACCTGGACAGTCTTTCCTTCTTTCAGGGATCCCATGGTGTCATAGGTGGTTTTCGGTCCTTTACGAACCCACACATCCTGGGCAACTTTCATGGTCTTGTTTGCTTTTTCAACTGTGAATACACAGGTCTCTGTTTTCCTGGTATCAGCTGCCTTGTTCTCAGCATTCTCCATTGTTGCGGCGGATGTGGTTTCTCCTTCCATGTCAAATGTCAGATTGCTGATGTAGCCTGCGCTCTGACCGCCGTCTTCCAGATCCACATACACTCTGAACCACTTGGTATCCTGTCCGCTCTTCTGAACTCTTCCGGTGAGGTCAAGTCTGGTTCCTTTGACAACTTTCTTCAGGATCGGTGAAGTTGTGGAGGCTCCGTCCCTGATGTTGGCGTACTCACTGGTTACAACTCCGGTTGCTGTAATATCTCTTACACTGATGTCCTGTGTCACTTCATTGTATGATCCGTCATTGGCATATACATTTCTGGAGGCGAATCCCACGAGACCGGTGATTGCGATAGCCGCTGCCATTGTTGCTACTGCTACTCTTTTCATCAAACTGTTTTTTCTCATCTCTTTTATCTCCTTTTTTTCTTTTATTTCTTTTGATGGCTTTATGTTAACAGATGGATTGTCACAGAAGTGTCACACAGATTATGAATTTTACTCTTGGACCGAAAAACCCTTCCGAAGCAGATTAAAAAGCATAAAAAAAGAAGCCATCTGTTTTCCAAAATGACTTCTATTAAAAACACTCCGACAAGTATCCATTTGTAATCATCTTCATTTGTTCAGGCTTCCCCGACCAGAATTCTTCCATAGGAAGGATATCTCTGATACAAAGGATGTTTTTTTATCCTCTCTTTTAATCTGTCCGACAGCCTGCAGAAACAGTATAGCGAAATAAGCAGAAAAGGAATCTGAGGTATGACAGGCAGCAACAGCCCGATCACTCCCAAAACCAAAAACACTACCCCCGGTATTGCCCATAATACTTTCATCGTTACACCTCCGATTCCGTTATCTGTTATTACCATACTATATATACGATCATATTCCCATTTAACAGATTTCCTGCTTTTTACGGGTATTCGCTGCATGCACTCCGGCGATAATGACCATTGCTCCGATAATCTGCAGGAATGTCAGTCTTTCATGTAAAAAACATAACTCAAACCATATATTATTTCACAACCTGCCGCGCAAAGACTGCCGGTAAACAATTCGTTCCTGCCCAAATTATCATCCTTTATCTCAAGTAATTCAACCATTGCAACCAGTATACCATATAAGAGAAAGATGACGCCAGTCATACCCCCGATTTATACACCTACAGTACAATCAGATACATTTACAAGGCCACAGATCAGGAGTACATTGAAAATAGTATATTATGCATTGATATGTGATACAAAATGAGGATAAAAAAATGATCGTTATATCCAGGGAAAACATCATACCCTATATCAAAGAGCATATTCCGGAATTTGACGATACTCTTCCTGTGGACATCTCATGTATTGGAGAGGGAACGCCTGAGGAGGATGGGGACGGCTATGTCAATCATGTCTTTCGTATCCGTACGGAAAAAGAGGCTTATGTGCTGAAGCAGGGATTGAAAAAAGCCAGGGTTTCCGACATGTCCATGGAGATGTCCAGGATTCAGCTGGAATATGACTGTATGTGCATTCGCTACAGCATTATGCCTGAATATACACCTTATCCTGTTTTCTATGATCCTGCAGGCAACCTCTTTGTCATGGAAAATGTTTCTGACTTAAAGGTGGCCCGCTTCCAGTTCAATAAAAATTTGACTTTTGAACGTTTCGGCTATATGTGCGGCCGGTACGCTGCCATCAATGAATTCTATACTTCCGAGTATTATCTGGGCAGAGAGGATTACCGTAATCTGATCTGCCGTTTCATGAACACCGGAATGAGGAAGATCATGGAAGACGGCATGTTCCTTGACTGTTTTAATTATCCTTTTGAAGATGCCCTGGGGGAGGACTTTCAGGACTTCGCCGAACTGTTCTCCAGGGACAGCCGTTATGTTACAGAACTGTATAAACTGCGCCGGTCTTATATGAGCCGCGCGGATGCACTGATCCATGCGGACTTCCACACTTCTAATGTACTGGTTTCCCAGGATGAGATGAAAGTCATAGACATGGAGTTCTCCTTCATGGGCCCCTTTGGTTATGATATAGGCTATATGACGGGCAATCTGATCTCCCAGTATTGTGCAGCCTGCTTCAAAGCATTTCCTTCCGAAGAGGAAAGGCAGGAGTATAAAGCCTATCTTCTGGCTACCATCAAACATATGTATTATACTTATTTTCTTACCTTTACCGATTGCTGGACGGAAAACTGCAAGGCCCGCTACAAAAACCAGAACGGTTTAAGACGCAGTATCATGGATGAAATGATGGTGGAGTCTGTGGGATACGCTTCAATGGTTAACTGGTTCCGCACGGTTACCACAATCCCTTATCCGGATTTTGATGTCATCGACGATCTGGCTGCAAGACGGCAGGCAGAGACCTTATCCCTTCTGATCGACTGGCAGATCATGTTCCAAAGATATGGTTACAAGTCCGTGGACGATCTCATTAATACCATAATTTATGTGGAGAAAGAGTTCCACCGGGTCAAGAATCAGAATACAAAAGAAACCGAACGAAGGTAGATACAAAAGAAGGCGTCATGATGACGCCTTCTTTTTATTTATACATCCATCCGCACTGCCGGTTTTGCTGCAGAGGTCAGACATGGCTGACAGCATTCATGATCGGTGAATATTTTTGTATTTCCATTTGAAACAGAGCATGGTCATATCATCGAACTGCTCATTTTCCTTGACGAAATCATCCACAGATTTTTTTACATTTTCGAGTATAGTTTCCGGATCGGCATCAGCGGAACCGGTCAGACAGGCAAGAAGCCTTTCATTACCGTAAAGTTCCTTGGAAACTGCTGTGGCCTCGGTCACCCCGTCGGTATACATGAAAATGGTATCGCCTTCCTTCAGGTGCAGTTTCTTTTCCACAAACAGAGCATCTTCCATCCCCGCAAGGATAAAGCTGTTCTTCATTTTGATGAATTCCGCCCTCTTGCCACGGATAAGCACGGGAGGATTGTGACCCGCGCTGACATAGGTAAGACTCCCGTCATTCAGGTCCAGGATCCCCGCCCAGAGGGTAACAAACATATCCGCCTCATTCTTTTCACATAAGGTATTGTTCGCCACAAAAAGTGCTTCACAAAGACTCGGGACGTCTCTGATACAGTTCTGAAGAACGATTTTGGAAGAAGCCATGAACAGCGCCGCCGGCACACCTTTGCCGGAGACGTCACCGATCAGAAAGGCCAGTCTGTCGCTGTCCACAAAGAAAACATCATAAAAATCCCCGCCTACCTGCTTGGCAGCCTCCATGGACGCACTGACTGCGATTTCCGGCCTTCCCGGGTATCTTTCAGAGATTGAGGGAAGCAGAGAATGCTGGATCACATTGGCCACCTCCAGCTCTGATTTGAGACGCTCTCTCTCTATAGACAGAGCCTGCTGGCTTTCAATATACTGTATCATTCCGGACATCATGGCGATCCCCAATGCATTGACCGTTATGAAAGGGAAAGCGATCTGATGGACAATACCGAAAGCAACGGAAAA
>CACZOS010000302.1 GCA_902782815.1 uncultured Lachnospiraceae bacterium
GACCTCAACGTCTGGTTCAATTCCGATCTGATGGATATTTTTTCCTTTCGGAGTATAATATTTTGCTGTTGTCAATTGAATTGCGCTGCCATCACTCAGCCCGCGTAATGTCTGAACGATCCCTTTTCCATAGCTTTTTGTTCCGACAATCGTCCCAATCCCGTAATCCTTTACCGCTCCCAGAAATATTTCGGCTGCACTGGCAGAATTTCTATCTGCCAGAACAACAAGCGGCATTTCCAATGGGCTTTCTCCCATACACCACTGTTCCTCCCTGTTGCCATACTTGTCCTCTGTATAGACAATCAGACCCTCCGGCAGGATTTGCCTGAGCACATCACATACCGAATCCAGTATACCTCCGGGATTTCCTCTCACATCGATCAGAAGACTGCCTGCGTTCGCTTCCCGGATTTCTTCCATAGCATCAGAAAACTGATCGGATGTCACGCCGGAAAACTCTGAAATATGGAGATAGGCAGTGTCGTTATCCAGCATTTTCCAGAGCACAGAATCGATGGAAATTTCCCTTAATTCCAGCTCTACCTCAAAATCATCTTCTCCCTCCCGTCGGATAGAAAGAACCGGATCTTTCTCGCTTGTCCGGATGGCGCTTACGACATCGGACAGTTCCAGGTTCGTCACATCTACTCCATTGATCCGGATAATCTGGTCTCCTTTTTTCAAGCCGGCCTCTGCGGCAGAACCACCCCGGTAAACCTGCGAAAGCTCTGCAAATCCGTTTTCATTCTTCAGGATTTCAACCCCTATTCCCACATAGGCCCCGTCATTTGCTATGTTTTCCTGTTCGTAATCCTCAGCGGTGTAATAGTAGGAATATGTGTCCCCCAATCCATAAACAAGACCGGCATAGAGTCCTTCAGCAAGTAATTTCGGATCCGGCTCCTCATAGTAATACTTCTCTATCATCTGCTCCAGCAGCTGGATTTTACCCGATACATTCGGATCATCCAGAATACTGGGAGTATGTGCAGCCAGGTATCCGGCAAAACCCGAACCTCCCAGAAGGACAGAAAAGCCAATCCCGGCTACGACCCCTTTCCAAAACTTTCTATCTGCCATCCGCTTTTCCCCACTCCGTCTTCATATTTGTGAAGCATGCATGGCTCCTCTTCGCTCCCGCCATGCTCCAGTCAATCGGATTCCACGGGGCTCCTGCCCCGCTCCATCCTCATCTTTGGGCGTTCGCCAGATGTCCACCCATCCCGACCAGCGAGCACGTCAGTCTGCATGGCTGACTGCTTCTTTCATACCTTCAGATGCCTTTTGGTCGTAAAGAAGCTCCCTAAAAGACCAACACCTACCCCCAGACCAAGGCTGATCGGCACAAGTGTCTGGAAGAGAGTCAGAATAGGAATAAACTCCACTGACCTGCTAAGTACACTAAACCTCTCAAGAATATAAGATACCGTTTCATTATAGACAAAATACAAGGCCGCCATGGGAATTACCGCTCCTAAGAAGCCAAGAACAATCCCTTCCAGCACAAACGGAGCGCGAACAAAGGAATCGGTGGCTCCGATATACTTCATTATCCCTATTTCTTCACTGCGAACTGCAATACCAACCGAAACAGTATTACTGATCAGAAAAACCGCGATGAGAAGAAGTATGGTGATGAGTGTCATGGACACGTAGGATAAAACCCGGTTGATATTTCCCAGGGTGACGGCTGCCTGCTCTGACTGATTAACCTCACGGATATGGTCCAGCCCCTGAATATAATGAACCAGAACATTGGTATATTCGATATCCTTTAAATATATTCTGTAATTGGAGGAATTAACCAGGGGATTATCGTCCTTGAAGCCTTCAGCCGCATCCGAATCTCCAAAATAAGTCTCTTTCATCTTTTCCCAGGCATCTGCCGCAGATTCAAATTCAATCTTCGCCACCTCAGGCCGGGCAGCAATCAGATTACCGATTTCCTTCATCTCCTCCTCAGTGGTTCCTTCCTGAAAAAAAACAGTCACAGGAACTTCCTCTTCAATTTTCTGCGTCAGATAACTGACATTACTTACTATAGAATAAAATACTCCAAACAAAAAAATGCAGGCTGCCATCGTCATGATGGATGCCAGCGAAAACATCAGATTCCGGCGTATATTTGCAATTCCGGACTTGAAAAGATACCAGATCGTACCTGGCCGCATAGTTTCCTCCCATCTTAGAATCAGTATGAATCCGCTTCTGCCGCCTTGTCGTCAGTTAAAATCCAGGTAAGAGCCCTCTTCCTCATCACTTACGATCTCACCCTCATGTATAGTCACCACTCGTTTGCGCATGGCATTGACGATCTCTTTATTGTGAGTCACAACCAGAACTGTCGTTCCCCGCTCATTGATCCTGTCCAGAATCTGCATGATTTCTAAGGAAGTATGAGGATCCAGATTCCCGGTTGGTTCATCCGCCAGGAGAATATCCGGATGATTCACCAAGGCCCGCGCAATCGCTACTCTCTGCTGCTCGCCCCCGGAAAGCTCGTCTGGATAGGCTTTATACTTTCCGGCGAGTCCGACCAGAGTGAGTACTTCCGGCACCCGGCGGCGAATCGCCCGCGAAGGACGATTGATCACCCGCTGTGCCAGAGCAACATTTTCATATATATTGCGATCCTTTAACAGACGGAAATCCTGAAAAACCACGCCGATGCTGCGGCGGTATTTCGCCACCTGACTGTGCTTCATCCCCTCCAGGTTACAACCGTTAACCAGAATGCTTCCGGCTGTCGAATCCACTTCCTTTAACAGAAGCTTGATCAAGGTTGACTTACCTGAGCCGCTGCTGCCCACAACAAAGACAAACTCCCCGTTTTCTATATGAAGATCCGCATGGCCGAGAGCAGGTTTACCCTTCCCATAAACCTTCGTTACATCAATCAAATCAATCATAAAATCTCCTTAAGCCCTCTTTATTCAGGACAAACTACAAATGTTACAAACTTATTACATTCCAATTATACGTTTCCCCTGCGATAATGTCAAGCTTCCTTCCTCATCGACTGTTCCTTCTGAGAA
>CACZOS010000303.1 GCA_902782815.1 uncultured Lachnospiraceae bacterium
AAGCTATGTTGGAAATATTGTAATCAGTAGTTTCCAGAAGTATCTGTGCATTGCGTATCCTTGTGGAAAGGATATATTTCATGGGTGTTGTTCCGACGACTTTCTTAAAGCTCTTGTTGAACCAGCTGGCGCTCACATGTCTTGATAGCGCATATTCCTCTATGCTGATTTCTTCATTGTAGTGCTCTGTGAAGTATTCTTTGGCCAGATCGATCTCCTGGCTGGTAAATCCCGAGAAATGTGGAAGATTCTCCTCCATTCGCCGGTGCATGGTCATCAGAAGTTCCCGGAAAAGATAAGAAAGCATTTCTTCATAGCCCCATCTGCAGGCAACCAGCTCATCTCTCATTTTGCGAAAATAATCTTCATACTCTTTGGAAATCCCTGTACATAGAATATTGCTTTCCAGAGGGATTTCATAGTTTTGAAGGATCCTTTTGATCTCGCGCCCTGTGAAGTGTACAAACCACACCTGTGTGCGGTCCTCACCCAGATAGTAATAATGCTGTTCCTCTTTAGGCTGGTATAAAACCATATTGCCCGCAGGAACAATGACTTCCTTATTATCAAAAATGAAATGCCCCTTACCTGCAGCGATATATATCAACTGCCAGTCAACACGGCCTCTCGGACGCCATGTCGGAAGCTTCTGCAAGCTGTGAAGCTGATATGTACCTGCACTAAGAATCCTTAGCGGTTTGACCTTTTCTTTGAAAGGTGTTCTTGAATTGTGAAGATAGCCTGAATTCACATACATTTCTGCAACCTCTTATGTCTTTTGCCAGTTATTTTACCTAACAATCCTGAGAACTGGCAATGCCCGAACCGCTTAATTCCAAGCCTGTGCAGGTTTTATACTGTTTTGTGCATATGCTTTGAAAAAGGCGGTTTTTATAATGTTTTTAACATAAAATCCTATGAAGTTTTGCATGTTTCTCTAACGCAGGAGGAAACTGATGATCGTACCGAGACACTATGAGAATATGGCTGTTTTGCATGAAAACACGGAACCATACAGATGCTATTACATTCCTGATTCAGGGAGAAATGACCAGCTTGTAAGCCTTAGGGAGTCGTCACAGAGGCTTCAGATGCTCAGCGGATGTGAATGGAATTTTTCTTACTATCAAAGCATTCATGATCTGAAGGATGAATTTTATCTCCCTTCTTATGAGGCCGGAGACTGGTGGAATAAGGAGTATGTCCCTTTTTCATGGCAGATGAGAGGTTATGACAGGAACCAATACACCAACATTCGTTACCCGTTTCCATATGATCCTCCCTATGTGCCGCAAGACAATCCTTGCGGAGCTTACAGACATCATTTCCAATGGCATAAGGACCAGAAAGCAGGATGCACTTTCCTGAACTTTGAAGGTGTAGATTCGTGCTTCTTTGTCTGGCTGAACGGCAGGTATGTGGGATATAGCCAGATATCTCATCATATATCCGAGTTTGATGTCACATCATTTCTTGCAGAGGGGGACAACCTGCTTGCCGTTCTTGTACTTAAGTGGTGTGATGGCAGCTATCTGGAGGACCAGGATAAATTCCGCATGTCCGGTATTTTTCGTGATGTCTATCTTTTAAACAGACCCGCGACCGGTATACGAGACTATCACATAACTACTAAAATCAGTCCGGACCATACAAACGCGACTTTGAGAATCAGCCTGTCTTTTGCAGGAAATCATCCTGTTCCTGTAACAGCATCTCTGTTCCATACTGACGAGAATGGCGGAGAATGCATGGATGCAAGAGAAGTAGTGCAGGATGGCTCAAAAATACGCATCGTGGTGAAAGATCCTATCCTCTGGAATGCAGAGAAGCCTTTCCTGTATAAGCTGATCCTGGAAACCTCAAATGAGGTGATTAATGAGCGGGTCGGATTCAGATCCATATGTATCAGGGATAACCGGATACTCCTTAACGGAACGCCGATTACATTCGATGGAGTGAACAGGCACGAATCAGACCCGGTGACCGGGGCCGTAATGGATTATAAGCGGACTCTTTCTGATCTTGTGATGATCAAAGAAAACAATTTCAATTCGGTCCGCGCAAGTCACTATCCCAATGTGCCGTTTTTCTATCAGCTGTGTGACAGCATAGGCCTTTATGTAATTGATGAGGCTGATAATGAAAGCCATGGAACCGAAGAGCTTTATTTTTATGAAGATGACTATTCCGAAAGAATGAAGACAGCCCATGAGCGGATAGCCGATAATCCGGATTTTATTGAGCCCACACTGGACCGTATCAGAAGCATGGTGCTCCGGAACAGGAATCGCCCTTGCATTCTGGTG
>CACZOS010000304.1 GCA_902782815.1 uncultured Lachnospiraceae bacterium
AAAGAATAAAGGGACTTCTTTACACAGTGTTGCACCTGCAGTTTATGCCGGCACAGGTTTATTTATCGTGCTCATGATCCTCGGACTGTGTGGTATGTTCTTGGGTTTATCGGTTGAGGCAAAACGCAGGAAGAAAATATCTGCGATGGTTTTGTTTATCATCACATTTATATTCATGCTCATGATGGGATATCTGTCGTCAAAGAATTTTGAGAAGGCCTCCATGAACTGGATATCCGAGGGCGTGAATGTTATAGGATGGAGTATTTTTCTTATCGGAACGAAGATACTGACTCAAAAGCCCTAGGATATGTTTGGAACGACCGGGGACGGTTCTGGGACGCCCAGAACCGTCCCCGGTCGTCCCACGAAAACGGCATCATGATCTCCAAGACAAATAAAAGGATCGGTGCTATAATATGCATGTACGCATGCTGTTCAGTAATATAGAGTTGGAGAGAAATCATGCTGAGAAAAAGGTGAATAAAAGAAAACATGGAAGAACGGGGGAGAAGAGAAAAACAATGAAGAAAGAAAAGAAAATCATTACACCGGGGTTTGGCGCATATGTATTTCAGCTGCTTTCCGATACATATACTGTAAAAAAGTGTGATATCGGAGAAGATGCTCTGCTTTCCCGGAAAGGGATCGAACTAATGACGGAGTCCTATGATGTTCAGGGACTTGGACATCTCTGTATCATGAGGATGGCAGGCCTCCGGGGCCTGATCGGAATGGAGACGGTAGTGCTTTCTCTGACGGAAAAGGATGTACCGCTCTTTAATCTGGACTGGCTCGCAATCTTCGGAAAGGAAGTACAGATCGCTGAGCTGTATGATGTTCAGATTGCTTTTCAACCGGATTGGCTGCAGAAAAAGTATCAGATGATCAAAGACAGGGATGCAGAGATCGCGGATTATACCAGTGATAAAGAACACTGGTATGATGATATCCGTTATTCCTGTACTTATGAGAAAACAGGGCGGAAGGTGTCCGGAAAACTGCACCGTGCCGGAAAAGACTGTGCAAGAATTTTTCTGGCACAGACAGCAAAGGCACCGGATTGTGACCCGGCCGTAAAAATGGAAAAGATACGGGATTTTGCAGAAAAACTGTATGCGGAGGGCGGTCCGGCGGTTGATATGATCAAAGGCCTGTTCGGAGAGGAAACGGCAAAACGTGTGATCCTCCGCCATATGTACGGAGTGGAGTCTGAAGTTTGACAACGATATAAAAGGCGGTAGCGTTTTTCCTGCAGGATACTTCGCTACCGCCTTATTTGTAAAGTGCCGGGGCGTGTTTTCGCCGGCATGCTCTATGCTACCAGGAATTTATGTTTCTTTACACTGTAAAGAGGGATAAAAGGAATAAGGATCGGCACGGTGGTGACGTACTTCTGATATTCCGGATCCTTTCCGTAATTCCGGTCCTGACGGATCTCCAGACGGCGTGCACCGCTGAACATGATCCAAACGATGAGCAGTAAACCGAGAATGGACAGTACCCACTGCCATACACCCTGCAGAACCGTTGTTCCCGACAGGAACACTCCCAGCCAGATCAGGAGCTCGCCCAGATAATTGGGGCATCGTACGAAGCGGTACAGACCGGTATCTACGAACCGATGGCTGTTCTTTTTCTTGGCGGCTGTTTTTTGCAGATCCGCGGTGGTTTCCAACGTGAGTCCCAATACCGTGACCACGATACCGACCCAAAGCATGGTATCCGCAGGTGCATTGTTGAGCAGGCGGAAATACACCGGTATCGTCATCAGCGTGTAGAGTAAGCCACAGGAGATCCATAATGCAAGCTTGACAAAGAAGGGAATGTGTTTGCTTCGTTCCAGTTCCGGATTCAGGACCTTGCGGTATCCTGCACTCTTTATCTCACGGATCAGAAGATAACCGCTTAGGCGCAGACCATAGAGAAATAAAACCACGCAGCTCAGCCATTCCGGCAGCCCCATGATATCATGGAAACCGATCGCCAAGGCAACACCGATCGCGGAAATCGATAATCCGTACCCCACGGAGATGAACCAAAGATATTTGAGGAAGCCGATGGAACAGGCGAGCAGGCTGACGACAAGTAAGATCCAATAACTCAAATCCATATCCTCCTTATTGTAGTATTTGGTCATGTGTTATAATATATTATACCTATAACGGAGAAACTGTGTCAAGGAACGGATTTTGGCATAAGTTTTTTGATGCTTATGCTAATAGGGTTGTGCGCAGGATAGATGAGCGGATTATGCAAAAAGCATAGAGATTACGGGTAGAGGATGAGAACGGATATGAAATTAAGAGAGTACAGAAAAGAAGATGCCGCCATGATCTGCAAATGGGTCCGGACGGAGGATGAGCTTTATAGATGGTCTGCAGACAGGTTTAACAAATTTCCGCTTTCGGAAAAG
>CACZOS010000305.1 GCA_902782815.1 uncultured Lachnospiraceae bacterium
ATTCATAACAAAAACCTCCTATTGTGTTCTGTATCCCCTTGAGATTTCAAAGGCAACGATGGTATCAAGGTTGGCCCTCTCGTAGGCATTCAGCGAATTCTCATTGAAACTGTCAGGCTCTATGGTCCCCTTGTACCAGGAACAGTTGTTGAAGTATTGCTGAAGAGTCTGGTCGGCAAACTTACGCCCGTGTCTGGCATAGATCTCATTTCTTGCCAGCCTGCACTGGTCTTTGGTAAAACCGTTCAGTTCGGAAGAAGAGATATAACGGGAATCGCTTCCGGAAAGAATATATCCCGTCTGTCCGCCGGATGGCGCTGATTCCGTCGAAGGTGCGGATTCCGCCGGGACATAAGGTGTTTCCTCAACAGTCTGGTCATACTGGTTATAGGATTCCTCCTGGTTTTGCTGCCCCTGATTGTAATTCGTTTCCTCATAGGTTTCTTCCTGGTCTGAAGATTCAACCGATTCATCTTCATATGAATCATCGGCTTCCTCCTCCACAGGTTCTTCCACTGCAGGTTCAGGGCTGTAGCCGGAAGGACTTCCACCTGATAATCTTCCCTCCTGAATCTTTTGTAAACCGAAAGCTATGGCAACAATAAGAGCAATAAGAATAATGCCGGCAATGATGAACTTGAGGAAGCCTCCTCCCTTTTTCGGACTGTCTCCCCCTGCAGGTTTCCAGTTGTCTTCTTCTGCAGGTTTCCAGCTGTCTTCCGCCGCAGGTTTCCAATTCTCTTCCCCTGCTGCTTTCCATCCGTCATCCGGTCTTTCCCGTTTCCTCTTCTTTTCTTCCATACCCCATCTGCCGGGATCCGGATCATAAGAAGGTTTTTCCCAGTCGTTGCCGGAAGGGGGAGTCCTGCGGTCATTCCCCCAGCTTTTATTCATATCGTCAACAGCAAAGTCATCCCACAGAGATCCCGAACTTCTCGTTCTGCCCGGTTCTTCCGAACCGGCCTTTACCGGCTCATGATCTCCATTCCAGACACTCAGCTTTTTCCCGCAGAATCTGCAGAATCTGGCATTATCAGGCAATTCATTTCCACAATAACTGCATTTCATAGGCTTATCTCCCGGATATCATTCCTTTTTATTTTTGCGTGCCACTTCCTCAAGATTTAAGGTCTCGATATAGAAGCCCAGCTTATCGTAGGAATCAAAATAGGCAAATTTAACCCCGCCTCCCCGGACGGAATCTCCGGACTGGTATACAGGGATTCCCTTTTCCGCCATGTAGGCGATGGCATCATCATGACTGGAGACATTAAAACGGATATGATGAAGTCCCCGCCCCACCTTCCTGGTATAATCCATCCATGCGCTGTCGCCATCCACCGGGCTCAGGTATTCAAGCTGAATGCCGAATTTGTTGAAAAACTGCATATGCACAGCAGGTCCGGTCTCCAGTGCCTTTCCTTTATATGTGGAATTGGGGTGTCTGGACACTCCGCCGTCCTGGGCTCCTTCGTCAGGGATATCAAAGATCTCCTTGAGATTTTTCCCCAGTTCCAGGCTGTCCTCCTCGGGAATCACGCAGCCGACCTGGTCTATCTCAACAAAAATCTCATCAAATGTTTTAGCCATTATTTTTCCTCCTTCCGCTTATTATACTTCCTCTGCCAAAAATATTTTTTAGGACCTGTCGTCAGTATCTTCTTATTAATTTTCTTTATTCTTCAGGGCGATTTCTTCCAGATTAATGGTCTCGATCATAAAACCCAGTTTTTCAATAGAGTCATAGAAAGCAAATCTGACCCCTCCCCCACGGACAGAATCTCCGGAATGGATCACATTGATCCCTCTCTCTGCCAGATAGGCCACCGCGTCCTCGTGACTCCTTACATTAAAACGGATATGGTGGACACCCTTTCCGTACTGTTTCAGAAAATCGTTCCAGGAACTGTTCCCGTCTATGGGACTCTGACATTCAAGCTGAAGATTCAGTCCCGAAAATGCCACCGTGTGGATTCCCGGTCCCGGCACCTCAGGTTTGCCGTAATAAGTACTGTTGGGATGATGTACCACCGGCGAATCGGATACCTGGTCATCAGTCAGTCCGAATACTTCTTTATAATTACGCGCGAACTGCGCGCTTTCTTCCTCCGGAGTGACCACACCGATGTTATCTATCCCCACAAATATATCAGCAAATGTTTTATTCATAGCGTTTACCCCTTTCTCTGTATTTAAATGAGAAAGACAGGATATTCTCTAAACTCCTTCCGCATAAATGCCATATCTGTGAGAGGGATCTCTAAAGAATATCCTGTCTTTCTTATTCACCATTAACATGATCAAATCTTATGAGGAAGACAGACTAAAATCGTCAGCTTCCCTGCTTATCCTCCGGGTTGCCGGATTTACCGGACTTCTTTAAAGAAGCATTCAGGGCATCCAGATAGTCCTCCATCATCTGGAAGTCCTCGAGAAACTGCTTTTGCTGAAGTTCCCACTGCTTATACTCCCGGATTGCCTTCTCCGCCTGTTTTCTCTTCTTTTTTTCTTCTTTCTTGGACATCTGTTTTCCTTTCTCTTGTCACTATCCAGGGATTCCATCCATAAGCACAGCCGCTGCAGCCGGGCTCTCTTCTCTCTTGTTCATTATACCATATCTCCCTCTTAAAATAAATGAAGGAAAAGGAATGGTTTGCAGATCAATGCATAGGAGATATCTATGGAAATTCCTTTATTTCATTCCATACTCATTCTCGATGAACTCCATGAAAAGTTCCACGGCGTAGGTCCTGAACCGGTTCTTATTATAGATCATATATACCTTGTGAAAGTCATCCGGTACATCGGAAACCGGAAGGATACTGAGATTTTTAAAATTCTCCAGATAAGGTACATTGGCGATCAGCCCAATGCTTTCCCTGTCCTTGCTGTTCGCTGTAGTATCCTGAGCCAGGATACCCGCGATCAGAAGTTCATTGGGATAATCAAAATAAACCTTCTTCCAGTCGATATCCAGTTCCTGGCTGGCCAGCAGTTCCCTGAACTGACTGCCGATCAGGGTCGACAGGGAGTAAGTATATATCCGGTAATTCAGGATATCCTCAAAGGTTACCTGGTCTTTTTCCGCCAGTGGATGATTGTTGTTCATGATCGCCACCACCTTCTGGCTGAGTACCGGAACGGCACCCAGATCCGACCGGTTTACGTCATAGGAGCAAAAGCCGATGTCATAAAGGGAATCCTGCAGATTATCCACGATCTGCTTGGTGTGTCCCTCGTACACTTTGATCTCAATATTCTCGCATTTACCCCGGAACTTTCCGATGGCTTCAGGGAGAAAAGTGGTCTGGATAGTGGGAATGGCTCCGATCTCGATCTTTCCCGAAAGGTTCCCCGAGTACTCGTGCATGACCGATATCCCTTTGTCCAGCACGCGGAGCGCTTCACTGATATATTTATAGAATTCTTTTCCGTATTTGGTCAGCCGGATATTCCTCCCTCTTTTTTCAAAGAGTTTCAGGCCGAGTTCTTTCTCTATGGAAGTGATGGCACCGCTCAAGCCGGGCTGGGAGATATATAATTCGGCAGCCGCAACAGTATAATTCTCGATCTCCGCCAGTTTACAGAAATATCTCAAATGCATAATGTTCATGATTTATCTCCCTGTGACAAAATAATTATGGTTTTCCGTTTTGTTTTTTGTTATAATAATCAGAGGTTAAATTATAACTGGTGAAAAGTACTGCCGGCATGAATAACCGGCATAAGAGGTGATAAGAATGAATCTTTCACAACTGTACTACTTTCAGAAGCTTGCGGAAATACAGCACTATTCCTCTGCGGCAAAGCAGCTGTCCATCTCACAGCCCGCCTTATCCAATGCTATATCATCCCTTGAGACAGAACTATATATCCCCCTCTTCCAGAAATCCGGCAGAAATGTTATACTGACTGATTACGGAAAAGAGTTTTACGATTATGTTTCACGCTGTCTCCGATATATCGAGCAGGGGACCGCGGCCATGAAAGAATACTCAAACCAGATCAGCGGCTCCATTAATATCGGCTGTATCCCCACATTGCTGGACGATTATCTTCCATCGATCATTCAGAACTATCGCGGCAGATATGAGCACGCCTCATTTGAGATCTATCACGGGATGTCCAAAGATGTGGTAGAGGGCGTTCAGTCCAAGCAGTATGATGTGGGCTTCTGCAGCAAACTTGAGAATACGCCTGACCTTGTCTATGTTCCGGTCTTCTACCAGGAGATCATCGCCATACACCAGGACGATGGTACGGTG
>CACZOS010000306.1 GCA_902782815.1 uncultured Lachnospiraceae bacterium
GAATTTCCGGTAGGTAAGCCCTGCATCGGCGATTGCCCTGCGAAGGTTCCTGTGATTCTTCGGACCGTCTTCCTCTTTCAGATCTCCGATATATCTTCCTTCAAAGCCATCAAGGGGACGCACTCTTGCCAGGAAAGTGATTCCTTCCAATTTCCTGCCGATTCGGATCCTTCCTTCTTCATCGATCAGAAACATGACAATAGCCCCGGCGTGAAATCCTCCTGATTTCCTTCCTATGGCAACTCTGCCCTGTCTCCTCAATTTCACGAACTCATTTGAAAAATGCTTCATCTGGACCATGCTTAAAAGCCCCTGGATCATGAATGCGGCTAAGATCACCAAACCTAACTTTAATACCTCCATTATCAAATACCCTCCGTTCCGTGTTTTGTTTTCGGGAATCCTCCATGAGGCCTTCCCGGTTAACGAGTGACACTGCTTCTTTCATTCCTCTTTTGTAATATGATATCCTCCGTTTTCCTGATCACCTTACCCTTCTTAAATCAATACTTTTATTAAATATTTTACTTAAGATGGGCTCATTATATCATCTGTCAAACTATATGTCAATAGTTAAATTAAATATTTTATTAAAGTTTTTATCATTAAAGGAAGATGGTGTGAAAATATTCCCTATTAACAATAAAAAGAGGGCGCCCCTCCAGTCATTTAAAACTGACTTTTGGGACACCCTCTATGCTGGTAACATTTCAGTTTGAAGCATGGGATGATCTACTATACCATTTGTTGAACACTTTAAAATCTCTCTCATTCTGATCCGCATAGGACCGGGCAAACCTGAGCATCGCTTTATCGAAAGCATCACTTTTGCCGAGGTAGCCGGCAATTTCATGTCTGTCTCCTGTCTTCGCATGAGCATGGGCCAATGTCCATGCACACATTGAAGCTACTGCGGAAAGTTCATAGATGCTGATCTTATCCAGGTTTATGGACCCCTTGGAATCCCAAAGCTGGCGGACATAGTAGTCTCTCTGCACTCCGTCAGCCTCCTGTATTGAAGCCCAGCCAAGCAGGATATCACTTGCGGTCTGGATCGCTCTCTGCCCTTCGATTACGCGTCTTCCAGGTTCCGCAAAAGCGCTTTTCCCCAGATAATTTTCCAACACGGAAGCCTGAGCTTCCTTGACCTGCAGAACCAGGGGGTCATTTTCCGATACCCCTTCCATAACAACGATCAATGCCCTGTTTCCCACACTGCCGACACCGACAACTTTCCGGGCAATATCCACGACACGATATCTGTCGAAGAGGATCCTCCTCTCCCGCGGAAGACTGCGGCGATAGGACCGTATGGCATCTTTAATGATCTGTTCCGTATCTTTGGCTCTTTTCTTATCTCCATATACCTGAATATCCCGCAGCGGAACGATAAGCGGCGGATTGCTTTTGATCCTTATTTGTCCGTCTACGACTTCGGTCAGTTTTGCAAATGCTTTCTCGTTGGTTTTCGAGAGAGTCCTGGCGGCAGTTTTCTGAATTTTCCTGGCCTTTCGTTTGCCAAGTTCATCCTCATGTACCCTGTACATTCTTTCCAGGTCGATATGCTCGTACCACATGGACATGTTTCCGGTTTCTGAAAAGCGCTGCATCGACTGACGGTACACCCTCGCCGCTGCCAGTACCGCATCCTCCCTGTCCTTTTCGGAAAAGCCGCGATGCCGCCCGCAGATCTCAATGCTGGTTATCAATCGTTTTATATCCCATTCCCATGGACCGGGAAGAGTTTCATCAAAATCATTGATATCAAAGACCAGCCTCCTTTCCGGGGATGCGAAAGCGCCAAAGTTAGCGATATGTGCATCACCGCAGGCCTGTACGGTGATTCCTGTTACCGGCGTTTGGGACAGATCATCCGCCATGATAACGGCAGCCCCGCGATAGAATGCAAAGGGGGAAGCACTCATCCGCTGGTGGCGGACAGGGATCAGTTCCCGGATCCGGATTCGTTCCTGCTCTTTGAGCAATTTAATTATGTGGTCACGGTCTTTGGTATACTGCCAATTTCCGTGGGATGACCGTTTGCAGCTCTTTCTTAGCGACTTACCTTTCTGCCTGGCCTCATCGGCACTCAATATTCTCTGATTCTCTTCTTTTTTTTCCGGACAATTCTCTTTCATTTTCAAATCAGTTTTTCTCCTTATATTAATTATTAAAGACCTAACCTCAACAAACTCTGTATCCTTCTCTATATTACAATATCCTATCACATCCGAAGATTCTTCTGCAAGGTCCTCACCGGCAGAAGAAAAAGGCGCCGGACCGCTGATCTGCTCAGAAGTCCGATGCCTTTTTCTTGATTCCCTTTATTGAGTTTTCCTTTATATTTCTCTGATGATCTTCGCAGGAACCCCGCCTACGATCGTATCCGCAGGGACATCTTTTACGACAACTGCTCCGGCTGCCACCACTGCATTATCGCCTATGGTCACCCCGGGACAAATCGTTGCATTGGCACCGATCCATACCCTTTTTCCTATGTGGATCGGTGCAGGATGAAGAGCCTGACGCTTTTCCGGAGCCATATCATGGTTCAGAGTCGCCAGGACCACCCCATGCCCGATGAGAGCTCCGTCATCAATGTATATCCCTCCCTGATCCTGAAATTTACATCCGGCATTGATAAACACATTTTTCCCGATTGTGATATTCTTCCCGAAATCTGTGTAAAAGGGGGGAAACAGACCAAAACCTTCATCCACCGGCTTCCCGGTCAGTTCCGAAAAGAGTCCCTGAAGTTCTTCCGGTTCATGATATTTTGTATTGATCTCCATAGTGATCTTCTGGGCCTGCCTGCTGTAATGACGCATCAGGTCGATCGCTTCCCGATTTTCCCCTATAGTATCACTTTCACCGAAATATTTTAAAAGTTCATTTAATTCCATCATTCCCTGTCTCCTCAGATGTTCCTGCCCATCTCATAAGCTTTTTCCATTGCCGGATTGCCGATCACAGTATTCACCTCGGTAACATCCCCGCCGAATACACAGCCTGCAAGTTTTGCTTTGGGGAAGCACTCGATCCATCCCTCCAGACCGCTTCTGGCCCTCTCCCAGACGTGATCTTCATTTTCTGCCGCGGAACAGATAAGATAGACATCCCTGAAAGCATACTCCGTGGTATAGAGAGGATTTCCGCGATCCAGCATGGTTTTCATCTGACCGCTCATCCCGTAATAATAGATCGGCGTTGCGAAAACAAGGACATCCGCCTTCTCCATCTTCTGCTCGATCAGATCTGCGTCATCCCGTATCACGCACCTCTGGGTTTTCTGACAGACAAAGCATCCCTTGCAGAACTTTATATCTTTGCCTCGCAGGCTTATCTGTTCCACCTTGTGGCCTGCCTGCGCAGCGCCTTTTGCGAACTCGGAGGCCAGCAGCTCAGAATTGCTCCCCTCCCGGGGACTTGTCGATATAATTAAAACTTTTTTTCCCATAATAGTTACTCCTGATTCAGATATTTTTCAAAGAAAGCTGTCATTTTGTCAAAAGGAATATAGTTGTTATCCCCGCCATCATAGAGGTCTGTGTGAACAGCACCGGGAATAATCATAAGTTCTTTGTTATCCCCATTTAACAGTTTAAAAGTGTCCCTGCTCATGTAACAGGAATGTGCCTTATCCCCATGGATCATCAGCACTGCACTGTCAATCTCTCCTGCGTAAGTAAACAGTCTTGTATTGGCAAGAGATGTACCGGCAGTTATCGCCCATCCATCGTTGGAATTAAGAGAGCGGACATGATAGCCTCTGTCGGTTTTGTAATAGTCATAGTAATCCTTTACAAAAAACGGTGC
>CACZOS010000307.1 GCA_902782815.1 uncultured Lachnospiraceae bacterium
ATATCCGGTCTCACTGCCGCAGACCACAGGTATATCCCAGGATTCCAGACAGTCGGCCATAAAGCGGCCGGAACTTTTTACAGACCTCAGCAGGATGACTATCTTGTCATAATCCACCCCTTCATCCTCGTGGAGGGACCGGATCCGGTCCGCGATCATGGCGGACTCCGCCAGAACCATGTCCACCTCATGGACCTCAGTTTCCCGGTCCTGGACAAAAAGCATGGTTTCCTGGGGATAATGTTTGCCGGCCATGGTACTTTCAGCCCCGGCCACCAGTTTTATCCGGTCGTTGTAATCGATCCCGCCGAAGTCCTCTCTCATCCACCGGGAAAACACCCGGTTGCAGGCTTCCAGCACATCCGGGGAACTGCGGAAGTTATCCCGTAGTTCGATCTTCAGCCCATCTCCCCTCTCATAGGCGTGGTAACGGGCAAGAAAAAGATCGGGCCTGGCCTGGCGGAAACGGTAGATGCTCTGCTTCACGTCACCCACCACAAAGAGGCTGCCCTTTCCGCAATCCGAAAGCAGGGAGATGATGGTCTCCTGGATCAGACTGGTATCCTGATACTCATCCACAAAGATTGCCTTGTAAGTCCCGGCGATTTCCCGGGCTGTCTGTGATGGAAGGGGTCTTCCCTCCTCATCGTAGGAATCCACCAGAAGATCCAGAGCGAACTCTTCCAGATCATCAAAATCATAGAGGTTGTTTTCTTTTTTCTTAACCAGATAGAGCTCCCGGAACCGCTTGGTGAGGGAGATCCATTCCCGGATCAGGGAAAGTATCTGCTCTTGTTCTTCCATCAGACGATCCGGACTTTTGGCGAAATCCAGGCCGGTCAGCTCTTCAATGGTTTTTTTCAGTTTTTCGTGGGCCTTTTTCACCGTGTCAAAATATGGCCATTCCTTCAGTTTTCCGGTTTTCGTGGGATATTTGGGAAGTCGGGCGGCAAGAAGGGCGGTCCTTAACGCAGTATAACCCTCCTTTTCCAACAGCTGGCTGACCAGTTCACGATCTTCCCGGAGGCAGACGCAGATCTTTCCGGCCGCCTCCGCGCTTTCAGCTGTTATGATCGCTTTTTCCAGGGCTTCCCCGGCACAGAAAAGACGTTCCTTCCCGTTGTCAGTCAGCACTCTGATCACAGCCGATTCCTCCAGTCCCGGACCGGAGCCCATGGCGGCATAGTCCTCTTCCAAACCGGCAAACCATCCATCCGGATCAGGAAAACCTTTGGAGAAACGGTACAATTTTTCAATCATTCCTTCCAGAATAAGATCGTCCCTTCCCGGAGCATAGGCCTCCACCAGATCCAGGAAAGACCGGCTTCCTGAGGCATATCTCTCCTCCAGGAGTTCTTCTATCACTTCCTGTTTCAAAAGCTCCCGTTCTCCCTCCTCCCCGATCCGGAAAGCAGGATCTATACCCAGTTCGTTGAAATGGGTCCGGATCAGGTGATGGCAGAAGCTGTGGATGGTGGAAATCTGGGCATGTCTGATGGTACGGATCTGGCTGCGCAGGTAGCTGTTCCCGGGATCCAGGGCAAGACGTTCCTGGAGATCTTTGATAATCCTCTCCTTCATTTCCCCTGCCGCGGCATTGGTGAAGGTGAGGACCAGAAATTCATCCGCCCTCACCGGGTTTTCCCGGTCCAGGATCATCTCACAGATCCTGGTGACCAGGACTCTGGTCTTCCCCGCCCCGGCGCCGGCGGACACAAGGATATCCTTCCCTCTTGTCCTGATCGCCTGTTCCTGTTCTCTTGTGAAATCCATCTCAGTCCACCTCCCGGCCGATCATGGCGAGGATTTCCTCATCGGAATGATTCTCAAGTTTCCGGGTGACATGTCCGGGATTACCCTGCTCGAATCCGCAGACAGAAGCGTAGGGACAATATTTGCAGGCGGTATCCTTTCCATCCTGACAGGGGTAAGCCCTTATTTCTCCGGCATAGATCCGTTCACCCATCTTTGCGACCGATTTTCTTACATAGTCTCCCAGCCGAAGAAAATCCCCCGTTTCCATGAGGGGAGACCCCTTCCTCGGAGTGCCGTCTTTATTGATGGTCAGAGAGAAGGATTCCATGCTTCCTCCCCCCTCCTCCAGCCGTCTGAGCACCTGAGGATCCCTGTTGGCATAGCCGGTCATCCGAAAGGTATTCATATATTTTTCCCCCGCCGCCTTCTCCTCATCCAGGATAGGATCCTGGATCCGGTAATAAAATATGGCAGCCGGCTCCACGTTTTTTCCTTTTTCCTTTTTATAAATCTCCATGGCTGCGTTCAGATAGACGATCAGCTGGATCTGCAGCCCATAGTAAAGCTCATTGAAATCGAATTTTTTTGTCCCGGTCTTGTAATCGATCACTTTCAGGTAGAGTTTATCCTCCTCCTCGCAGATATCCACTCTGTCGATGACCCCGCTGAAGGCTATCTTTCTGCCGTCGGGAAGATCGATCTTGGTGGTTTCCAGGGAATCCGCGGGACTGAACTTCAGCTCAAACCGGTCCGGCTCGAAGGAACTGCGTGCAAGATGGGAGGCAAGGACTTCCACAGTCCGTCTGAGGATCCTGGTGACCATGGTTTTCTTATAACGGTTCCTCTCGGAACTTTCCACCACATCACGGATATCTTCCCCCAGTGCGGCGCCCACGGATTCCTCCACAAGATTCTCCCTCAGATCCGGGGGAACATCACGGAAAGAACAGCCCATCTCCCTGATCCGCCGGGAATAGTATTCCAGGGCGGAATGGAAAAGTGTGCCCAGGTCCACCGGCTGGACCGAAAAATCCTGTCTTTCGAACAGATCCAGACCATAGCGGCAGAAATAGAGGAAAGGACACCTGGCAAAGGATTCCATCCTGGTCACGCTCCCCTCCATCCTCGTCCCGTAGAGCCGGTCCGCCAGTTCCCCGGGCAGAGGAGTTTCGGGCACACCTGCCTTCATCCGGGCAAAAATCTCTTTTAATTCCCCGGGGTGGTCTTCCTGCCAGTAACGCAAAAGAGCATAAAAGGCAGATTCGTCAGGCTTATCTCCCTCAGCCCATTCCCTCATCTTCCGGATGAGGAATTCCCGGCTGTCCTTTTCGGTAAAATACAATCCGGGGATCTCTTCGGGAAAATGTTTCATCCCGATCCCGGGGAAAATATGCCTCAGAGAGCTGAAGAGAAGG
>CACZOS010000308.1 GCA_902782815.1 uncultured Lachnospiraceae bacterium
GATCGCCGCGGTTTTGATCCTGCCGGTCTTTTTCGGTCTGAAGGGCATCTGGCTGTCCATGACCGTTGCAGAAATCCTGTCACTGCTGATCACCGTCTGGTTCTTTATCTCCTGTCGGGAGAGATATGGCTACTGGGTAAAGTAATAAAATAAATTATCGGGAGGAAAAAAATGAAAAGAATGAAAAAAAGAAATACGGTACTCATAATCCTTCTGTGTATGGTAATGGTTTTTTCCCTGGTCTGTCACAGGGAAGCCGGTGCGGCCAAAACAAGCTATACCATCTATGTAAACCGTAAGACAAATATCGTGAATGTAGTAAATAACAAGAGCAAAAAGGTAGTGAGAGCAATGTACTGCTCCACAGGCATAAGATACCGCACCATAAAAGGGAGCTACCGGACTAAGCAGAAACTTCGCTGGCATGCCCTGTACGGCGGTGTTTACGGTCAGTACTGCACCCGGATAAGCGGGGCCTACCTTTTCCACTCCGTCCCTTACTTCTCGGCCAACAGCAAAAGGGTGGAAACCGTGGAATACAACAAGCTGGGACGTCAGGCTTCAAAGGGCTGTGTCCGCCTTGCGGTAGTGGATGCCAAATGGATCTATGACAACTGCCGTCTCGGAACCAAAGTGGTGATCGGAGAATCAAAAAAACTGAAGAATCCAACCCGTGGTCTGCTGAAAATCTCTACGGAAAAGAAAGAAGGATGGGATCCCACGGATCCAAATAAAAAGAATCCCTACTATCCCACCCTGAAACTTGCGGATGAACACTACAGGCAGATGAAGGTTGGAAGTAACTTTGACCCCCTTTCGGTAATAACTGTTTCTTCCCCGTTTACCGACCGGGAAACCCTGCTTAAAAAAGTAAAGGTCACCGGAAAAGTCAACACCAGAAAAGCGGGTTCTTACAAACTGACTTATACGCTTAAAGATCCTGCAACGGAGCTGAAAAGGACACTAAAGGTAACTTTCAAAGTAATAAACTAGCTGATCACCCAGTTGTGGTGACTTCCTTCCTCATCTTTGGTGATGATCAGCTGGTCTTCGATCTCCTGTTTCAACTCCGTAACATGAGAAATGATTCCGATCAGTTTTGACCCGTCAGCCATGTTTTTCAGGACTTTCACAGCCTGATTCCGGGAATTGCCGTCAAGGGAACCGAAACCTTCATCAATGAACATGACATCCAGACTGACGGAGGAAGTATTCTCCTGAATCTGGTCCGCCAGCCCCAGAGCCAGTGAAAGAGCTGCCATGAAGGATTCTCCTCCTGACAGGGTTCTGGCCTCACGTTCTTTGCCGGTCACGGTGGAATATACCATGAGGTCCAACCCATGATTTTTGCCTTCACCGGCTTTCTCCAGATCATACATACGCAGGGCAAACTGTCCTCCCGTCATATCCAGAAAACGGAGATTTGCCGCATGAAGGATCCTTTCCAGATAGTATCTCTGGACAAATGTTTCGATGTCCATACGGGAGCCGGAGACCTTACCGGCAAGGCGCTGATAGAGGGAATCCAGCCTGAGCCGGTCTTTCAGGATCTTCCCTCCCTCCTCCAGTTTTCCGGAAAGTCTGCTATAGATTTTAGTGTTTTTTTCATGACAGAGGCGGATCCGGTCATAGTATTCCTTACGGTCATTAAGGATTTCCTCGGCTTTGATCATTTCTTCTTTCAGCTTGTCCATTTCCGGCCGGGTATGGTCCCCGATGGATCTTCTGGCCGCCTCTCTCTGTCCTTCCGCCCTGGACTTTTTACGTCGGAAGGCATCGATTTCTTCCTGGAGGACAGGGATATCCTTTATATCATGATCATTCAGGATCTTCGTCCACTCTTCCCTGCTGAGATCTTTTTCCTCCATCAGTTTAAGGCAGATTTCCTGCTTTTCCTGCCGGTTTTTCCTATACCCGGGAAGGAGTTCCTGATCCTGCCGGATCAAAGCCAGGGTGGTCTCCACTGCCTTTCCGGCAACTCTTGCTTTCTGAGCGGCCAGCTCATAAGCCTGCTCCGCTCTTTTTTTCCTCTCTTCCGCCTCTTTTTGTGCTGTACCCGCTTCCTCCGGAGTGGAGAACTCCCGGGAAGCCAGAAGAGTAGTTTTTTTCTCCCTGACTGCTGCCAGGGAAGAAACAGCACTGATATGATCCACAACTGCATTGTCAATTGCTTTTTTTAATATGTTTTTTTTCTCTTCTATTCCTTCCAGGTTTTTATTCACACCGAGATAAATTTCTTTCTCTCCGGCCAACCGGTTCCCTTCCTCTCTCAATCGGATAATCCGGTCTGAAATCTGCTCTTCCATGGCAAGAATATCCAAATCCTCCCGGATCTCAAAGCCATTCCCCTCCAGCTTTAACCTCAGCTGAGTCTCTGCTTCTGCCAGATTTTTCTCTTTTTCTTTAAGATTCTGCAATTCCAGAGCAGCCTCTTCGTTTTTCTGACTCATGACGGCCTGCCGGGATCGGACCTCTCTGCCCAGTGACTCAATATAGTCTCTGGTCAGATTTGTATGCTCGTCGGAAAGGGGGTGGGGATCAGGGTGATGAAGAGACCCGCAAACCGGACAGGGTTGTCCGGGTATAAGTTTTTCCTTTGCAATGATCCCTGCCTGGGCATCATAGAAGGCGCTTTGCTCCCGGATATACCGGTCGTTTTTCTCCCGGTAATCATCCATAGCCTGCCTGTATAGGGCAGAGGCCTCCTGTGTTTTCTTTCTGATCTCGGGAAGGGTCTCCAGGCGCAGAGTTTTCATAGCATTAAAGTCATCCCAGATCTCCTTTATCCGGCCTGCAGAATTACGATATCTCTCAATCTGCGCCTCTATGCCGCTTAAGCGACGAACCTGTTCTCTCCACTCCAGTTCCTTTTTCTCCAGTTCCTGAAGCTTTTCCTTCTCTTCAGCTTCTCTCTTCCTTGTCTCCTCTTCTTTTTTCTTTTTTACCTCAAGCTCTTTCTGCAGGGAGGCCAGTTCCTGCAGGACGGCTCTGCCTTTTTTCACTCTCTCCTCGGTTTTTGAAAAGAGAGCAAGCTCTTTCTCCTTATTCAGTCCCTGTCTTTTTTCTTCTTCCTCCGCCTTAAATAAGTCGGCCCGCAGTTCCGGAAGCATATCCTGACGGGATTTCAGTTTGGATTCGGTATCTTTAACCCTTTCTTCGGCTTCAAGGAAGGCATCATTTTTTTCTTTAATATCAAAGGCATCACGAATCTGTGTGATGGTCCTGCCCATTTCTCTGATCTTCTCATTCTCCTGCAGGCAGACAGCAATGATTTCCTCTGCCTGATCCAGTTGAAGATAGGAATCCGTTATCTTCTTTCCCTCAAAATAAGCATCCTTTTTCCTGTTCAGTTCCTCCCCCGCCAACCGGCTCCGGGATTTCAGATCCTCACTCTTCTCCAGGGTCCAGCGACACAACGAATTCATCTCTTCCATAAAAGGATCCAGTCCGGCTAAAGACAACCGGTCTTCCCGGATCAGACCCTGTATAAGGTCAGTCATTTCCTTTCGGGAAGGGTATTCCTGCGGAACTTCGAGATTACTGATCTCAGTGCGGCATTCGACTCTGATCCGATCCAGCAGATCCCCCTTCTTTCCACATCGTTCATGGAGTTCATTCACCAGGTCATGGTACAGTCCGGTATCAAAGAGTTTCCGGAAGACCGGTATTTTGTCGGCAGTAGCGGCCCTCAGCATCTCCATGAACTCTCCCTGAGCGATCATACCCACCTGCATAAACTGATTCTTGGTCAGACCCACGATCTCCTGAATCTTTTTATCCGTTTCGTCCTTATTTCCATGATAGACTCCTCCATCCGGCAAGGTGAGACTAACCTTCTCTTTCTCATCAATATAACCCTCTCCTCTTCGTTTGGGTCTCCGATGACGGAGTACACGGTGCACGATGTATTCTTCCTGAAACGGTCCATATCCGTTAAAAAAAGTCAGTTCCACATAAGGCTCCGTGCC
>CACZOS010000309.1 GCA_902782815.1 uncultured Lachnospiraceae bacterium
GCCTTCCGCGAGACCATCCGGAAAAATTCGGATGTCGACAGCAAGTATAAGAAACAGTCCGGCGGTCATGGCCAGTACGGTGATGTCCTGATGAAATGGGAACCCTCCGGCGACCTGGAAACACCTTATGTCTTCGAGGAGAAGATCTTCGGCGGTGCCGTACCGAAAAACTACTTCCCCGCTGTGGAGAAGGGTATTGCCGAGAGTTGCCTTAAGGGACCCCTTGCCGGATATCCCGTTGTGGGTATCAAGGGAACTCTTCTTGACGGTTCCTATCATCCGGTAGACTCCTCCGAGATGGCCTTCAAGATGGCCTCCATCACTGCCTTCAAGAACGGTATTATGGAATGTAAACCGGTTCTGCTCGAGCCCATCGTTAACCTGAAAGTGGATGTTCTTGATTCCAATACAGGTGATGTCATGGGTGACCTGAACAAACGCCGCGGCCGTATTCTGGGTATGAACCCGCTCCCCGGCGGAAGACAGGAACTTGAGGCAGATATTCCTCTTGCCAGCCTGGTCGGCTACTCCACAGACCTTCGCTCCATGACCGGCGGAAGCGGTGAGTTCTCCTACGAATTCAGCCGTTATGAGCAGATGCCTGCAGATGCTCAGGAAAAGGTTCTGAAGGAAGCAGAGGAAGAGAAGGAGAATGAAAAATAAATATGGTAAATGAGGCGATAGATTTTGCGGTAAAAGCACATAGCGGACAGTTCCGCAAGGGAACCGATATCCCCTTTATCGTTCATCCCATGGAAGTGCTCTCCATCGCTGTCCGCCTGACTTCGGATAAAGATGTATGGACGGCAGCGGTTCTGCATGACGTGGTGGAGGACTGCCCGGACGTCAGCATAGACCAGATCAGAGAACGGTTTGGTCAGAGGGTGGCTGCTCTTGTGGAAGCGGAGAGCGAAGACAAAAGCCTTACCTGGATGGAGAGGAAGCAGATCACCATTGACCGCACCGGACGTCAGCCCTTTGAGGTGATGGTCATTGCCCTGGCGGACAAGCTTTCCAATATTCGTTCCGTGGCCCATGATTATCATGAGGTGGGGGAGGAATTATGGCAGCGATTCCGTATGAAGGATAAGGAAAAGCAGGGATGGTATTATAAAGGAATGTGCAGGTCCCTGGAACCCCTTAAGGAGTTTGCCGAATACCGGGAACTCTGTCGGCTGGTCTCTCAGGTTTTTGACTGAGAATGAGACATTTCCATCGCGTTTACCAGAATATTAGTTTAAATTTCTGTCCGGGGATCATAGGATCCCCGGATTTCCTTTTCCGTTCCAGGGGATGAGAACAGCATCAGACCGAAAAAAGTGGAGAAAGCGGTTGATGAATTACCCATTTTATGGTAATATTTTTTAAGTTTCAGACTTGGATTTAAGGAGGATTTCATGATCAACGTAGCAGTATTAGGATATGGCACCATCGGGGCCGGTGTGGTACAGGTGCTCCAGACAAATGTGGAGAGCATCGCCAAGAATGCCGGGCAGCCCATTGTTGTCAAAAGGATTCTTGATTTGCGGGAATTTCCCGGTGATCCCAATGAGAAGCTGGTGGTCCATGACTATAATATTATAAAAGAGGATGAAGATATTCAGATCGTCGTGGAGTGCATGGGCGGCCTCAACCCCGCCTATACCTTCGTAAAGACCGCCCTGGAACAGGGGAGGAGCGTTGCCACCTCCAACAAGGAGCTTGTGGCCAAATACGGCGCGGAACTGATCGCCACGGCCAGGGCCAATGCCTGTAATTTCCTCTTTGAAGCCAGCGTTGGAGGAGGAATCCCCCTGATTCGCCCACTGACCTCCTGTCTTACCGCGGATGTGATCCAGGAGATCACCGGTATCCTGAACGGTACGACCAACTATATGCTCACCAAGATGGGTGAGGAAGGCAGGGCATTTGAAGATGTGCTTAAGGAAGCCCAGGAGAGGGGCTATGCCGAACTCCATCCCGAAGCGGATGTGGAGGGTTATGATGCCTGCCGGAAGATTGCCATCCTCACTTCCCTGATCTCGGGTTATCAGGTGAATTTTGAGGATATCCATACAGAGGGGATTACCCACATCACCGCTGAGGATTTCCGTTATGCCAAGGCCATGAACAGCGGGATCAAGCTTCTGGCCAAAAGCTGGAAGAAAGACGGAAACAACTACGCTATGGTGGCCCCGATGCTGGTGGGACATGATCATCCTCTTTACGCTGTACGGGATGTCTTTAACGCCATATTTGTCCATGGAAACATGGTGGATGATATCATGTTTTACGGAAAGGGAGCCGGAAAGCTTCCCACTGCCAGCGCAGTGGTCTCCGATGTTGTGGAGTCAGCCAAGGCACTGGGTGTCAACCACAGGATCTTCTGGAGCCCGGAGAAACTCAGCCTTCAGAGTCTGGCCAAATGTGAAGGGAGATACTTTGTCCGCATGGATAAGGAAGTGTCCCCGGAAGACATCGAAGAGAGTTTCGGGCCGGTTGACTATATCAGTGTGGACGGAATCGACGAGACGGCATTTGTCACGGGTATCATGACAGAGGGCAGCTATCGCAGGGCTGCCGCCAGCCTGGGACATGTGATCCAGATGATCCGTGTTTACTCGAAATCGTAATAAAATAGTTAAAAAAATTAATAAAAATTTAAAAGAAATATGAAAAAATCTTTTCATATTTCTTTTTTTATGTTATAATTGGTTTTAATCTCCCCAATTTTCAGGTTTTTTAGAGAGCAGCGGAGGAAATATCATGAAAAGAGAAGATTATCTGTCCTGGGACGCGTATTTTATGTGTGTCGCACTTCTCTCTGCGGAGCGGAGCAAGGATAATAATACACAGGTGGGCAGCTGTATCGTCAGCCGGGATAACAAGATTCTTTCCATGGGCTACAACGGAATGCCCACAGGCTGTGATGACGACAGAATGCCCTGGGACAGGATCGGAAATCCTCTGGATACCAAGTATCTGTATGTCTGTCATGCCGAGCTGAATGCCATCCTGAATTACGGGGCAGGATCCTTAAAGGATTCCAGGATCTATACCACCCTTTTCCCCTGCAATGAATGCACCAAGGCCATCATTCAGTCGGGGATCCGGGAAGTGATCTACTATTCGGATAAATATGCCGGTTCCGACTCCACCATTGCCGCAAAGCGCATGTTTGACATGGTGGGGATCCGTTACCGCCAGTATATACCGGAAGAAAAGGAACTGACCCTGAACCTGTAGACAGGGAAGGATACGGAACAACAATCGGATAAAATAAACCTTGACATTCCCGCATACGAATGATATAGTATAGAAGTTGTTGCGAGACAACATGAAGGAAAGCAGAGTATCCACTCTCACCTCAGCACAATGGTGACTCGGGTTAATATCGATATATTATCATCATTTTTATGTTATGATATTGGTATGTGTGGATAGTCTACGGACTATCCTTTTCTTTTTGGATACCGGGAAGGTACTTTGCGTATAAAACCGGCGGATGGCCGGTTAACAAGACTATCTATTATGGAGGTGTACTGCTATTAACGATTTAATGATCAATGAACAGGTTCGTGACAGAGAGGTAAGATTAATCAGTGAGACCGGTGAACAGCTGGGTATAATGTCTGCCCGTGATGCCATGAAGATTGCCAGAGAGGCAGAACTTGACCTGGTAAAGATTGCCCCCAACGCAAAACCGCCTGTGTGTAAAATTATTGATTATGGCAAATATAGGTACGAGCTTGCACGTAAAGAAAAAGAATCCAAAAAGAAACAGAAAACCATCGATGTGAAAGAAGTCCGTCTGTCCCCCAATATTGACAAGAATGACCTGAACACCAAGATCAATCAGGCCAGGAAGTTTTTATCCAAGGGAGACAAGGTGAAGGTTACCCTTCGATTTCGGGGCCGTGAGCTGGCTCATGTGAACGAGAGCAAGGTGATCCTTGAAGAGTTTGCCCGCCAGCTTGAAGATGTCGCCACCGTCGACAAGAAGCCCAAATTTGAAGGAAGAAGCATGATCATGTTTCTTACCGAGAAGCGTTAATTATTGTGTACGAAAATATCATATCAGGAGGATGTTTATTATGCCGAAAATGAAAACCAGCAGAGCTGCTGCAAAGCGCTTTAAAAAGACAGGTACAGGACAGTTAAAGAGATTCAAAGCTTACAAGAGCCACATCCTTACTAAGAAGACGACAAAGAGGAAAAGAAATCTCAGAAAAGCAACCATCATGGATGAGTCAAATGTAAAGAACATGAAGAAGATTTTACCATATCTTTAATCGTATAGAGGAGGATGCAGACATATGGCTAGAGTAAAAGGCGGCCTTGGCGCCAGAAAAAGACATAACAGAGTATTAAAACTTGCAAAAGGATA
>CACZOS010000310.1 GCA_902782815.1 uncultured Lachnospiraceae bacterium
AAAGCAAATATTATCACCTTTGAAGCATTCTTCCATGAATAATCCGATGTTATCACCAGCATCATTCCCGGAATCAAGGCGGAACATAAGAGGTTTATCTGTGATTTCTCTTGCCAGTTTTATGACCTTCATTAAGAAATCTGGAGTGCCACTTTGACAATGCTGTTTTCCTTCTCGCAATTCAGTTGCGATAAGGTATCCTTCGGTACCAATGTATGCAAGGATTGGAGCATATCCATCCTTACGTTTGTAAGTTTTTGAGATACCTTCCTTCTTGCATTTTTCATTAATGAACGGACTTACGTCAATATCAACAGGCACATAGCCATTTCCCAAAGCCGAAGGTTCAATGTGGTATGTCTTAAATAATTCCAGGTTCAGGTGCTCGATAGTTCCATTCATTGAGCTGCCGATCTCATCCATCCTTTGCCTCATTGTAGGTTCCGATGGAATTCGTTTCATATGAAAGGCACTGCAATAAAACTCAGGGTCATCATCCATCTCATGAATTGATTCGTAGTCAGGATTTCCCTTGAGCATACCTATTAACATAGGCTTAAGAATCTCGCTGTTTTTATATTCTTTAGTTGCTTTTGTATACTTGTTAACTGCCTTATCAAACCCAATGGCATCAAGAATAAGGCCACCGATTATAAGGCCGGCTGAAGGTACAACTCTGCTTTTTCCAAAAACAAATTTGATCTTGTTGACTGCATATGTTACTTTTTCTTTTAAGCTCATTTTCTCGCCCTCCAACTGCAATTCTATAAAAGAGTATAGCAGATAGGAGTTAATTTGTAAAGAGAAAATACACCTAAAAGGTGTATAATATATGATTTGATAGGATTTTAGTTTGTGTTTGCAGTTCACCTTATGGTGATTTCTAAAAATCGACTTTAAATCAACAAAAGCCTTTATTTATACCGTATCTCATAGAAAATCAGAACTATAGCTCCACGGATTCAGGTATAAGAAAAGCCCATAGGTTTTATCCCAATTATATTACCATGCGACAGTAGCACCACCGGTCATAGTGTCTTCGCTCTTCTGATTTCTAGGATGATTATAGTCATGGGCGTGCTGAGCAATACCCGTGATAGGCTTCTTATAAATGGAATTCAAAGATAAGTTCATTGCATCCAGGGAGAAATGCCCGACCTGTGTGCCTCTTGTTTTAAAAATCCCTGCCTGTTTTTGTACCTGGCGTGAAGTGGTTCGAAAACCCCTGACGGCATCCGCTGAATTTATAACAGAGCCGACTCTGTTTCGGTACGCCGGTAAAGATGAACAGTGATATAAGATGTGAAGAATTCGGTATTAAAGGAGACATTTTATGCTTGAACGGATATATGCAACGCCATGTGGCGATATTCATTACTGGGTTAATACAATTGCAGAAGAGAACGGTGTGCAGATGGTTTTTCTGCCGGGACTCACCGCAGATCACAGGCTATTTGATAAGCAAATCGAGTATTTTGAGGGACGGTACCCTGTTATTGTCTGGGATGCTCCTGGACATGCTGCTTCCTGGCCGTTCACTTTCGATTTCAACCTGTTCGATAAGGCAAGGTGGCTGGATGAGATCCTGATCAAAGAAAAATTCGATAAACCGATAATTATCGGGCAGTCCATGGGGGGCTATGTAGGACAGACTTATGCACAGTTGTTTCCGGGAAAGCTGAGTGGATTTATTTCCATTGACTCGGCACCATTGCAGCGTGAATATGTGACTGCCGCTGAAATATGGATGTTGAAAAGAATGGAGCCGGTTTACCGTCATTATCCATGGAAATCTCTCTTAAAGACCGGAACCCGCGGTGTTGCCACCTCGGAATATGGCAGACAGCTTATGCGCAGTATTATGATGGTCTATGATGGTGATCAGGATCGGTACGCAAAATTATCCGGTCACGGATTTCGTATATTGGCAGAAGCCATGGAGGCAAATCTTCCTTATGAGATTAAATGTCCGGCGCTTCTCATCTGTGGGGAAAAGGATCATGCAGGTTCTTGTATCCGGTACAATAAAGCATGGCATAAAAAAACCGGTATTCCAATTGAATGGATTAAGGGGGCAGGACACAATTCCAACACCGATGAGCCTGGGATTGTTAATGAATTGATTCAGAGACTTGTATCTTTAGTGCGAATTCCATCTTGATTTATTCCGGGAATGGAATATGTACAGATCACCATGGTCGAGGGTATAGGCTGCTTTTGCTGCAAAAAGAAAGCATAAGGAGATGCAGATACGGCAGAAAAGGATTTGGAAAACCAGAAGAAAAGCATGATATAAAAAGAAAGAGAGGAAAAATCCATGATCAGGACCACAATGAAGATCGACGGCATGATGTGCGGGATGTGCGAGGCACATATCTGTGATGCGATCCGCAAAGCGGTACCATCTGCGAAGAAGGTCGTTGCTTCCAGAAGCAAAAAGGAAGCCTCCTTCCTGACGGAGGAGGCTGTGGATAACGAAAGCCTGAAGACTGTTATCGACGCTACGGGTTACACCTGCCTTGGGATCGAATCCGCTCCTTACGAAAAGAAAGGCCTAATTTCAATCTAATTTCAATCTACCTCCCTTACAATGAGCCCATCAATTGTAAGGGAGGTGTTTTTATGGTTCCGAAATACAGGCATGAATGGAAACATGTCCTGAATATCGGGGATCTCCTGATCCTGCGCAGTCGGCTTCGGGCCATCATGGAAAGCGACCCCCACGCCGTTGACGGAAAGTATCAGATCCGCAGCCTGTACTTTGATAACCTGGATGACAAGGCGCTGCGTGAGAAGATCGACGGCGTCAATATGCGGGAGAAATTTCGGATTCGGCTGTATAACTGTGATTCTTCCGTGATCCATCTGGAGAAAAAAAGCAAGCGTAACGGGCTTGGAACCATGTATTCCGCCAGCCTGACCGCAGAGGAAACACAGAAAATCGTGGACGG
>CACZOS010000311.1 GCA_902782815.1 uncultured Lachnospiraceae bacterium
AAAGAGAGGGATTGTATTGCCCAGCGTCTGTTCAAAGAGATGAAGATCGACCGCAGAAAGGTGTATGTGGATCTTCTTACGGCTTCCGGCCTGGATCCCGCCTACGCCAAGAAAGAGTACAAGGAATTATTCGAAAACAAAAAGGGCAGAAACCAGGCGGCCATGATGGACAGCTTCTGCGACGATCTGACCCAGAGGGCAAGGGACGGACGTCTGGATCCCATCGTGGGAAGGGAGACGGAAATGAACCGGATCATCCAGATCCTGAGCCGCAGGACCAAGAATTCCCCTTGCCTGGTGGGAGAACCCGGTGTGGGCAAGACCGCCATCGTGGAAGGACTGGCCCAGTGGATCGTCCGGGGAGAGGTCCCGGAGATGATGAGGGATAAACGTATCCTGACCCTGGATCTTCCGGGTCTGGTTGCGGGATCAAAATACAGGGGAGAGTTTGAAGAGAGGATCAAGAATCTGCTGAATGAGGTGATGATGGCGGGGAACATCCTGCTTTTCGTGGATGAGATCCACACCATGATCGGCGCCGGGGGAGCAGAGGGATCCATCGATGCCTCCAATATCATCAAACCCTTCCTGGCCCGTGGGCAGATCCAGATCATCGGGGCAACCACCCGGGACGAGTACCGTAAGCACATCGAGAAAGACGCGGCTTTTGAGAGGAGATTCCAGCCGGTGGCCGTGGAGGAACCGACCATAGAAGATTCCGTCGGGATCCTGGAAGGACTGCGGGAACATTTTGAGAAACACCATCAGGTCCGCTATACCCGGGATGCTGTCCGGGCTGCGGTGGTCCTGTCGGAGAGATATGTCAGTGACCGTTTTCTGCCGGACAAGGCCATCGATGTCATGGATGAGGCGGCCTCCAAAAAGAGGATCGGCCTGTATACCATGCCGGAAGACATAAAAGAGCTGCAGGATCTGGTCAAAAAATACGCCGACAGAAAAGAGCAGGCCCTGCTTGAAGGGAATCTCCGCAAGGCCAGACTCAACAATACAAAACAGAAGAAGGCCAAGGTCAGCCTGGATGAGGCTATGTCCGGCTGGGAGGCCAGGAAACAGAAAGGCCGGATGACCGTCACGGAAAATGATGTGGCCGAAGTGGTCTCCTCCTGGACGGGTATCCCGGTTACCAGGATCGGCCTCAGTGAATCCGACCGCCTTCTCCATCTTGAAGACACCCTGAAAAAGCGTGTGCTGGGGCAGGATGAGGCGGTGTCCGTCCTGGCCAGGGCAGTAAAGAGAGGGCGCGTGGGCATGAAGGATCCCCGGAGGCCGATCGGTTCCTTTATGTTCCTGGGACCCACCGGCGTGGGTAAGACCGAGCTGTCCAAAGCTCTGGCGGAAGCCCTCTTCGGGGATGAGAAATCCATGATCCGTGTGGACATGTCCGAATATATGGAGAAACACAGTGTTTCCAAGCTTATCGGCTCTCCCCCCGGATACGTGGGACATGAGGACGGAGGCCAGCTCTCCGAACTGGTAAGACGACATCCCTACAGCGTTCTCCTTTTTGATGAGGTGGAGAAAGCCCATCCCGATGTCTTCAACATCCTCCTTCAGGTTCTGGATGACGGGCAGATCACCGACTCCCACGGCAGGAGAGTGGATTTTAAGAACACGGTGATCATCATGACCTCCAATGCGGGGGCAGCCAGGATCCTCTCCCCCAAACATCTGGGTTTTATGGCAAAAACCGATGTGGAGCAGGATCATGAAAAGATGAAATCCTTTGTTCTTGACGAGGTAAAACGTATCTTCAAACCGGAATTCCTCAACCGTGTGGATGCCATCCTGGTATTCCGGACCCTGCAGAAAGAGCAGCAGAGAGATATTGTGAAGCTGCTGCTGGGAGAGCTGATCTCCAGAGTCGCGGACAACCCCGGCTTCACCCTGTCCTGCTCGGAAAATGTGGTGGATTATCTCCTGGAAAAGGGTTACGACCCCCAGTACGGAGCCAGACCTCTGCGCCGGGCCATCCAGGATCATCTGGAAGATTTTCTCGCGGAAGAGTTTCTTATGGGGAGGATCAAAGAGGGCAGCAGGATATTCCTGGACACGGAAGGGGACAGGATCGTCATCGCCAAAAAGAAATAAGCCCGATCCCTATTTTTTAGTGGAAAAAGATGACCCAATCTTATATAATATCTGTATAGCGATCCTGATCGCAGGATGGCTTGAGATTATCAATATGACTGCCCGGCATCAGATCTGCCGGGCCTGGAGGAAAAACACATGTCTAATGTCAAAGAATTGATCATGCAGGAAAACGACGCTCTTCATTTCGGTGATTTCAGCCTCCCCCAGAAGACAAAATTCTCGGATTTTCCGTTTGAAGGGGACACTTATAAAGTTAAGACTTTCAAGGAGATCACCCGTCTTGAGAAAAACGGCGTTATGCTTTACGAATCCGTTCCCGGATCGGCAGTACATGATTTTGTCGATGGAGACCGGCAGCTGACCTTTGAGGTGGAGTCCGGCGATGACATCGAGATCACGCTGGGCAGGGAGCCGGAGCAGGAGTATAAAGTGTATGTGAATGACACCAACATCGGGAAGATGAAGTCCAGTCTCGGAGGAAAGATCAGTTTCAGCATCGAGCTTAACGAGGGTGAAAACGCCAGAGTCCGCGTGGTAAAATTATAAAAGTTTCATGGCCGTCTTCCGGACGGCCTTTTGTCTTATGATGGGAAGAAGGAGCGAGATGGCAAAGGCAAAGACAGTATTCTTCTGCAAGGAATGCGGATATGAGAGCAGCAAATGGATGGGACAGTGTCCCGGATGCCGCCGGTGGAATACCCTGGTGGAAGAGAAGCTCCCGCCCGCCAGAGAGAAAAAGTCCGGAAAGATCTCGGAAAGATCTGAAAGTACCAGTATTTTTGAAATCTCCATGGAGGAGGAAGACAGGATTTCCTCCGGTATGCCGGAGCTGGACAGGGTTCTGGGCGGAGGGATCGTGAAGGGATCCCTGGTATTGGTGGGCGGCGATCCGGGTATCGGAAAGTCCACCCTGCTGCTGCAGATCTGCCGGAATCTGGGCAATGAAGGACGGAATATCCTTTATGTCTCCGGCGAGGAGTCCCTGAGACAGATCAGGATGAGAGCCGACAGGCTGGGAGGGTTTGAGAAAGAAATCCATATCCTCTGTGAGACGGATATCCATGCCGCTGCGGACCTGATCCGGAAAAAGAAGCCGGAGATGGTGGTGGTGGACTCCGTCCAGACCATGTATTCCGATGAACTCACTTCTGCTCCGGGAAGTGTGAGCCAGGTCAGGGAAGTGACCGCCGTCCTCATGCAGATCGCCAAAACCGAGGGAGTCGCCGTATTTCTGGTGGGACATGTGACCAAAGAAGGCCTGGTGGCCGGACCCAGAACCCTGGAGCATATGGTGGATACCGTCCTTTATTTCGAAGGGGACCGGAATGCCTTGTACCGGATCTTAAGAGGAGTCAAAAACCGTTTCGGCTCCACCAATGAGATCGGTGTATTTGAGATGCGGCAGCAGGGACTGACAGAGGTGGCCGATCCCTCCAGGATCATGCTGGACGGGAGACCGGTGGATGAGGCAGGCTCCGTGGTGGTCTGCTCCATGGAAGGAACCAGACCCCTTCTTCTGGAAATCCAGGCCCTGGTGTCTCCCACCAGTTTCAATATGCCCAGAAGGACCACTGTGGGCATTGATTTTAACCGGGTCAATCTTCTCCTGGCTGTCCTGGAAAAAAAGGCAGGTCTCCAGCTGGGAGGCTGTGATGCCTATGTGAACCTGGCAGGGGGAATGAAACTGGCTGAGCCTGCCATGGATCTGGGGATCCTCTGCGCGGTGATCTCCAGTTACAGAAACCTCCCTATCCATCCGGGGACAGTGATCTTCGGTGAGGTGGGACTGACCGGCGAGGTCAGAGGGGTAAGCCATGTGGATCAGCGCCTTAAAGAAGCCGTCAAGATGGGATTCACCCGATGCATCCTGCCTGCCACCAATCTGGATGCGGTGGAAGATGATCTTAAGAAAAAGATCGATCTTGCAGGGGTCGCCGGTGTCCGGGAGGTACTGCAGATCCTCTGATCCGTCTTTTCCCTCCCCTTGATATCCGATACAATCAACAAGGAGCGTCTATGAAAAAGGTAATCATAGCTGAAAAGCCGTCTGTGGCGAAGAATATCGCGGATGCCACATCCGCAGTCAGGAAAAACGGTTATTTTGAAGGAGAAAAGTATCTGATCACATGGGCTTTCGGCCATCTCCTTCAGCTGTATGATGCCAGGGATTACGATGCCGACATGAAACGCTGGAAGATCGAGAAATTTCCCTTTATTCCGGAGACCTTCCGCTATAAGGTCAAGAGCGATCCCAAAAAGAAAGATAAACCGGATGCGGGTGTGGTAAAGCAGCTCAACATTATTAAAGAGCTGACCCGGCGTCAGGACGTGGAAGGAATCATTTCCGCCACGGATGACGACCGGGAAGGACAGATCATTGCCGATGAGATCCTGCAGTATCTGGATCCGGGGAAACCGGTGGAGAGGATCCTCCTTTCCGAATGGACATCCCGTGAGGTAAACCGGGGACTGGAAAGTCTGGTTCCGAACGAAGAGATGCAGTCCCTCCGGGACGCAGGCTTCGGCAGACAGATCGCCGACTGGCTCATCGGGATCAACCTGACCTCGGTGGCTACCCTGAAATTCCGCGCTCAGAACAATGTGCGTCTTCTGAATATCGGGCGTGTGATCATGCCCACGTTAAAGATCATTTATGACCGGGACAAGGAGATCGAACAGTTCAATGTCACCAAATACTATAAACTGAAGGGAATCTTTGAGACGGAAAAGAAGGAATCCTTCGAAGGTATCTATTATGTTGATGACAACGAGAAATTCGACTCACCCGGGGAACTGGAGGATATCCGCGGCCGGATCGAAGGACATCCCGCCCGGATCATCCTGAAAAAGGTGACAAAGAAGAAAGAGTACGCTCCTTATCTGTTTAACCTTTCCAACCTCCAGGGTTTTATCACCAGCAAATATAAAGGCTGGACCTCAGACCGGGTACTGAAGACCGCCCAGGATCTTTATGAGAAAAAATTCATCACCTATCCCAGAACAGCCAGCTCTGTGCTGGACGAAAGTCTTATCGGCAAGACAAGAAAGGTACTTGAGATCCACAGGCAGGGTCATCCCTATCAGGATCAGATCAGATTCCATACCTCCAAAAGGGTATTTGACAGCAGCAAGGTGGAAAGCCATTCGGCCATCATCCCCACCTACATGATCCCCAAATCGTTGAACGAGGGGGAACGGATTGTCTACGAGGCTGTCCGGAACCGTTTTCTGGCCCAGTTTATGCCGGTGGCGGAGGCGGAGGATACCATCCTCCATCTCAGGATGATGGATGTGGACCTGCCGGGCATTTTTATTGCCCGGGGGAAGATCCAGCTGGAATACGGATGGAAACTCATCGAAGGAGTGGATGCCAAAGAAACAGTCCTGCCTGCCGTGGAGGAGGGTGACCTGGTTACTCTGATCAAGGCGGAGGTCAACGAGGTGGAACGAAAACCGCCCAAGCATCACACGGAAAAGACCTTGCTCAGGGTTATGGAGACCTGCGGCAAAAAGTTTGAGGAAGAGGATTCGGAAGAGATGATGATGGCTATCTTAAGCGGCTTCAGCATCGGAACTCCGGCAACCAGAGCGGAGACCATCAAAAAGCTCAAGGATGCGGGATACATCCGGTCCAAAGGGAAGAGCCTTCTCTGTACTGATCTGGGAAAACTGCTGGTGGAGACTTTTCCCGCCAGAGAACTCTTTGACCTGGAATATACGGGAAGGCTGGAAAAGACTCTCTCTGACATAGAAAAGAAGAAATTTCAAAAATCCGATTTCATCCATATGATCGAAGATTTCGTGAAGGATGCGGTGGATAAGATAAAAAATGATTCCGTTTTCGGAGGCAGCACGGTCCTGGCCCCCCTCCATACCGAGCCGGCAGGCAGATGTCCGGAATGCGGCTCTCCCGTTATGGAGACCGACAGAGCCTTTGGCTGCTCCAACTGGAAAAACGGATGCAAGTTCGCCATATGGAAGAACGACCGATTCATCAATTCACTGGGGAAAAAAGTGACCTATGAGATGGTGAAGATCCTTCTGGAACACGGGAAAGTGGGTTTCCACGGTTGTGTGAGCAAGAAGGGCAACCGGTTTTCCGCCTATTTCTATTATGAGAAGAATCCGGAGACAGGAAAATATCAATGGCGCCTGGAATTTATCGATCCGCGGACAGCAGCCGCAAAAGGGAAAACGCAAAACGCAGAGAAAGCTCAGGCTTCGGCCCCGGCGGAGGATGTGGAAAAAGATGGTGAAGGAAATGAGAAAAAAGATTAACAAAGCATGGCTGACGGCAGGACTGATCCTGCTGGTCCTGTTCTGCCTCGGGGGATGTAAGCCGTCCAAAAAAAAGGTGGAGTCCTCCTCCTACTATAAAGAACTCCAGAAAAAGTATAAGAAACTGCAGAAGGAGAAAGAAAAACTCCAGAAAGCCAGTGAAAACCAGGAGAGCATCTCCGACGCGGAACAGAGGGCGGAAAAGTATCTGGCCAAGATCGCCAGGGACCGTCTGGTCAAGTTGGAGATCGGCTATGCGGACGACATGGAAGAGAGCATTGTCATCGATGAGTCCGGCATTTTCGGCCTGGCCACCAAACTGGGGGAGAGGGCTGACCGGACCGCAAAGTATACGCCGGACCGGCTGAAGGACTCTCAGGATCCTCTTTATGAGTACATTCTTTTTGATGAGGATAACGCAGTCTATGAGATTACCATATACGGGTCTGACTATGTACTCTTCTCTGACCTGCCCAATTATGTTTACTATGTTCAGGGGGCTTCTGTCCTGGGAGACGCTTTTTTAAGATACCGGACCGATTATCCGGCATCCAGCCTTCTCCATCGTCTTGCGGACAGCCCTATGATGACCGATTCAAAAGGAAGATATTATGAAAATGATGTGGTGGTGAAGACAGCAAACTACATCGATAAAATGAAAAAGACCAAGTCAAGCCGGGAAAAGGCTGCTGCTTACTGGAAGAAGAAGGTGGGCTTCCGGGAGGACGAGACGGTGGATCCCATAGATTACGAACCCCAGTCCTGGAAATACACCTATTATCATCATGGAAACAAGATGATCCTGACCCTGTATGATACTTATTTCAGCATCCTGAATGTGGACGGCAACCGGACATGGTACCAGACGGACAAAACGGATATCCAGGGGATAAAAGATATCCTGCGTGCCGACCGGGAAGCGCGTAAGGCGGAAAAAGAGGCCACCGCACAGGAAAGCTCTTCCGGTGAGGAGGAATCCCATTCCAAAGAAATCGAGGAGGAGAGTGTGATCGGTCCGGAAGAAGGAGAAGATCAGGAATAGGTTGGCGTTCTTCCCTGAAACGGATATGGTTTTTGTTTGTAGGGATGATGGAAATATGGTAAAATACAGGCAGATAAATCTTTCGGACGGAAAGAATTCAGGAGGAGAGATATGACTGCTTTCGAACTGCAGATCCTCGATTTTCTGCAGAAACTCCATACTCCGGTCATGGACAAGGTAATGATTGCCTTTTCCTCTCTTGGAGATATGGGGATTATATGGATAGCCCTGTGTCTGATTCTTCTGGCTGTTCCCAAAACCAGGAACGCAGGGAAAGTGGTATTGCTGGCCATGCTCCTGGAGATAGTGGGGGTGAACCTGTTCATCAAACCCCTGGTGGCAAGGACGCGGCCGTATGAGATCAATGCCACCGTTGAACTTATCACCGGGGAGATGAGGGATTACTCTTTTCCTTCCGGCCACACGGCCATGGCATTTACGGTAGTGACAGGTCTTTATCTGATGAAGATGAAGCCCCTGTGGCAGATCTGTCTGGTTATTGCCCTTGGTATCGCTTTTTCCAGGCTCTATCTCTATGTGCATTTTCCCACGGATGTGGCCGGGGGAGTGATCCTGGGGATATTCTTCGGCTGGCTGGGATACCGGCTGGAGAAAAGGATTGAACAAGGCAGGCAGACACCTGGCAAGCATGACAACACCTAAGCATCTATGACCCGGCAAGCACATTTTTAGGTTCCGGGAAGGCAGGAGGACAATTATGTATCAGAATGGAAAGATCTGGATCGGAAAAGCAGAGGATGAAAATGTTTATATTTTACCGGGTATGGCCAATAGGCATGGTCTGATCGCCGGGGCGACGGGAACCGGAAAGACCATCACCCTGAAGGTGCTGGCAGAGTCCTTCAGTGACTGCGGCGTTCCGGTGTTTCTCGCCGACGCCAAGGGAGACCTGGCCGGAATGTGCAGACCCGGAGAGATGAGTGAGAATCTCCGGGAACGGATCGAAAGGTTCGGTCTGGCAGAGGAAGGGTTCAGTCCCCGTGCCTATCCCACGAATTTCTGGGATGTCTATGAGACCAACGGACTGCCCCTTCGCACCACCATCTCCGAGATGGGGCCCTTGCTCATGTCCCAGATCATGGGGCTTAATGCTACCCAGACCGGCATTATGAATATTATTTTTAAGATCGCCGACGATGAAGGCTATCTCCTGATCGACACCAAGGACTTAAGGTCCATGATCCAATATGTGGGAGACAGAGCGGCGGATTATACATTAAAGTACGGCAATATCACCAGACAGAGTCTGGGTGCCATCTCCCGGTCACTGGTTACTCTGGAGTCCCAGGGAGGAGATAAATTCTTCGGGGAACCTGCCCTGAATGTGCGGGACTGGATCAGCAGGGACACTGAGGGAAGAGGTGTGATCCAGGTTCTTGACTGCCAGGAACTTATGCATAACCCCAATATGTACGCCACCTTCATGCTCTGGATGATGTCCGAGCTGTTCGAGACTCTTCCGGAGGTGGGAGACGCGGACAAACCCAAGATCGTTTTCTTCTTTGATGAAGCACATATGCTTTTTGACAATGCCGGCAGAGAGCTGCTGAACAAGATCGAGCAGCTGGTTAAACTGATCCGTTCAAAAGGAGTGGGCATCTACTTTATCACCCAAAGCCCCTCCGATATACCCGACGGTGTACTGGGGCAGCTGGGCAACAAGATCCAGCATGCACTCCACGC
>CACZOS010000312.1 GCA_902782815.1 uncultured Lachnospiraceae bacterium
ATATCTGGGGAAGAAGCTGGGAGAATGATCTCGCCTCCCTGCGTGTTTTTATGACAACCCTGCGAAAGAAGCTGGAATCATCCCCTGATTCCTTCCAGTACATACAGACCCATATCGGTATCGGTTACCGGATGCTTAAGGCGGAATAGAAAAAGAGTGGTCAGATCACTGTGGATCTGACCACTCTTTTTACTTTATCATAAGTCCTTTTTATGTTCTGCCACCAGTTTCATCAGCTTCTTCCGGAAGCCCCACTGACTGTAAAGCTTTACTTCCGAAGCCTCCACCACACATTCATTGGCGAAATCATACCGCATGGTGGGGATGGTGTCCGGCGCTTTCTTATCCTCAACCCAGCCGGTCAATGCCCTCATGCCGTCCGCGATGGAAACGGCCGGACCGGACCAGTCAAGGATGGAATGGCCTGCCAGTTCAGGCATGTACAGCCTCAGCACACCGTTGAGCATCTTTTCCGAAGGAAAATAATCAAAGACCTCGGTATAGTAGTCAATCATGGTCTCGTAAGGGAGAACACAGTCCCCGGTTCCCTGGGTGATGATCAGCTTGCCTCCGCTGGCCGCGAAACCGGTAAAATCTTTCTGGTTAAAGCTGTACCGGGCAAGCTTTCTCTGGCAATCATAATAGATCCGGGAAAACTGATCATAAGTGCAGCTATGAATATCAAAATCTGGATCCCCCACAGTCCAGCGGATATACTGCTCCGCGATGGGCATCAGGCCCAGTTTCCCGTCCGGTTTTCTCTGATAATAGCCGTACATGGGATTCCCTGTGGGCAGGGGCCACTGGCGGATGGTGGGACCGAAACCGTAAGTGATCCGCTTTCCGTTCTTCAGCACGGGACCGTCCCAGGTCTTGACCATAACCTGGATATCTCTCCTGCTGATGGGGCCGTCCTCCGTCTCCAGTCCCAGAAGACCGGAAATGAATTTCCTCCAGAAGGCATCCTTGCTGTTATAGGGCAGATATCGTAATACCGGGTCATTGATGGCAATCTCCCGGGCCTTCTTATATTTGGAAAGGGCAACCACATGCTTCTCGTTGGCCTCCACCACCGCTGCCCACACACAGGTGAAGGTCAGATTGACATGATCCACGGGCGGGGCATCTGCCCAAAGTCCGTCATAGTCCCCGGGATACAGGAGTGCTTCCGTCATCACTTCCCGGGCTCCGCCTGAGGTGCCATGCATATAGCTGGCCCTGATCTTTGTCAGATAGACCGCTTCCACGATCTTCTTCGCGACCTCGGTCATCTCGTGCATGGTGGTGAATGCCCAGGCATCAATATGATCCCATTCCACATGCCCTTTCTCGTCAAAACCCCAGCTGCAGTCCAGTCTTATCCCCGTATCGTTATCGGTGACGGCACAGGCATACCCGTTCTTTAAAGCCATAGGCCAGGAGATTACATTAAAACGGACAGCGCTGAACCAGTCCACTTCCGTGTTGGTTCCCGCCCCGGCAATTCCCATGAAGCTACGGTTCCAGTGAACAGGCAGGTAGACCCGGAATGAAGCGGTATGTTTTCCGGTCACCTTCTGTTCCATCTTTATTTCAAAGAAATCCTGTATATTGTCAAGCCTGGTCTTCTCCGCTTCTTCATATGTACCGGCGGGATGGAAATTCACTTCCTTAAGACATATATTCTCATAGGGACGCAGGATCTGCCCGATGTATTCCTCTGTACAGGAAACCTTGAGAATATCTCCCATATCGGTGAAATCCGCCTCATCCGTCCAGACATATATCGGATTGGAAAACCATTTTGTCACTTCGTTCATATCATACCCCCAAAGGATCGCACTCTTCCTTTTTACTGATTATAACAAAGCCGTCCCTTCATATACAATGGTGTTTTTTGTTGTTTTCGTGGATATAACACAGACATAAGATCACCTGTGAGGGCAGATAAAATACCCATGTAAGATTATCCGAAACATGATGCAAAAGAGCCATATTTTTCATGCCCTCCGACACGATCCTGAGTCCCAGGCTGATGTCACATCCGGCAAAAAGAGTCAGACCGGCAGCCGGCAGCAGCAGTTCCCTGTTCCCTTTGTACACCCCTGCCCATGCACAGATCACATTTCCGCTGAGTATCCCCATGGAAAGGGAACAAAAGATTCCTTCCTTCACCGGCATACCCAGGATCAGCAGAAGGCCCAGCCAGAAATGGATAAGGAAGGCCCGGAGAACCGCATTTCTTCTCCCTACTTCAAGTTTCCACCAATAGGTGGTCTGGACAAGGATAAAACAGAATACACCGGCGATAAAATACCGGTTCAGATAAGTCAGCAGAAAATCCGCTGCCAGGGTAAGGGTGATGGCCAGGGGAATACGGAAATCCCCCCTGTACCTTAAGTAGAAGAAGGCCATGACAAGAAAATTCAGAACAATGGAGCTGTACATGATTTTCCCCGTTACCGCGTAAGGACAGGTATTCTGCGACCACAGGATCAGAAAAAAGAGGACTGTCTCCAGAGCCAGATAGACACAGAGGATGTATTTTTCCAGGTCATTTTGATAAAATGATTTCATTCTTCCACAAATTGATTGACAAATTGAAAAACCGTGATCACAAAAAGATCCGGATCCTTGTCTTTACACTGGGCATGTCCTGCCCCTTCCACGATCAGAAGCTGTTTTGGGCAGGAAGCGGCATCGTAAAGCCTGCGGGACATCTCCACCGGAATCATGGCATCCATATCCCCATGGATAAAGAGGGTGGGCGTGGTGCTCTTCCTCACTGCGGTGATGGGAGAAGCTTTCTTAAGATCATAACCTCCACGCAGCTTTAAGAGAAAGACAGCGGTATCGATTATGGGGAAAGGAGGTAGATGGAACCATTTGGCAAGCTTGTCGCCGAACATGGTATAGGCATCTGTATAGGCCGCATCGGATACCACCGCTTTTACATGATCCGACAGGTCATCCTCACCGGTCATCAGCAGAGCCGTACTGGCCCCCATGGACTGACCGTGGATCACGATTTCCGCCTCCGGATCGATCTCCAGAATCCTGTTGATCCAAAGCCTGCCGTCCAGATGGTCGGTCCATCCCATACCGATATAGTCTCCCTGACTCTCCCCCTGGGTCCTCAGATCAGGAACCAGAGCATGGTAACCTTTACGGTAATACATACGGGCATAAGGATACATGGCCTCCTTCCATCCGGTGTAACCGTGAAGGACAAGAGCCCATTTGTGAGAATTCTTTTCCACAGGGTCAATACGGGTGGCCACAAGTTCATACCCGTCCTCGGACTCTAGAGTCACCCTCTGAAAATCCATGGAATCCAGCCATTTCTGGTAGGATTCCCTCCCGTTATCCAGGTGTGTCTGAATATCTTCGGTATGCATCTGTTCTCCCAGACTTCTTTCCGTTATGGACTCATAAAAGGGAAGTTTGCGCATAAATGAGGGAATCAACGCAGCGCTGACCAGAAAATCGACTCCTGCCAGATAAAGGAGCAGCAAAAGAATCGAAACTCCGAAAATCAGCTTTTTCCGGTTTTTTCTCTTTTCATTCTTTTCTTTTTTCATTTTCATCATGAATATTTATCAACAGGAAACGCTTATTAATCATGAGATCCTTACAGAACAAAACTGCGGATCTTGCCGATGGAAATACAGTTCTGGTTCAGGGCCTGAATGTCGGACCCCTCCTCAGCCCGGGGACAAAATTCAATGTTTACCATATCCGTGAGAAGAGTATCTTCATCAATCTTTTCCACCTCAAAATGGTCAAGGTAATACTCCGTCCGGGCCGGGAACCGGTCCCACAGGACCCCCTTGACCTCCTGGGGCTGGCAGCCGGGGAAATTTACGTTCCACACTTCAGTTCTGGTGGGCTCCTGGTCCAGGATTCCCCTGGTCACCATGGAAAAATAGTGTTCCGCTGTGGAGAAGGATCCACCCATTTTCGCCGAATAGGCTATGGCAGGGATACCGTACTGGAGAGCATCCATGGCGGCACCCACCGTACCGGAATAGGAAATATCATAACCTGTGTTATACCCGTGGTTGATCCCGGAAAAGACGATATCCGGTTTTTCCTCCATCAGGACCTCCAAAGCCATTTTCACACAGTCGGCGGGTGTTCCGCCCACACTGTAGGCCCGGACACCCTCCACGGGAAACTCTGCTTTTTTGATCTGAATCTTATCATGAACGGTAATACGGTGGGACATGGCGCTGCATTGGCTGGAGGGTGCCACAACCCAGACCTCCCCGAATTCTTTTGCCAGTCTTGCCAGGGTCTGAATCCCTTTTGCCTCTATTCCGTCGTCATTAACTACCAGTATTCTCATCGTCTTTCACCTCGTATCACGTTCTGGTGTATATCTTGCCGGAAAACCGGGCCACTTCCGTACCCAGCTCATCCGTCACATTTACCTCATAAAAGCTGAGGACCTTTCCGGGTTTCACACACTTTGCCTCTGCGGTCAGCACCTTTCCTCTGGCGGGTTTCACAAAATAGATGGAGCCGTCAACCCCGACGGTATCACAGGTCTCCCTGTATCCGTTGGCCGCCACGGCCATGCAGAAA
>CACZOS010000313.1 GCA_902782815.1 uncultured Lachnospiraceae bacterium
AAGGCAGCCTGGTCTATGATAACGGGGTCGGGTGAAAAGAATAAAAAAATAAAAAGACAGGAGAAAACAGATGATTTACAGAGGTTTTCAGGGAATGAAACTCTCCGCGCTCGGTTTCGGGGCCATGCGCCTTCCGGTAACCGGCGGGACAGACAGCAGAATTGACGAGGCGGCCGCTCTTCGTATGGTGGACACTGCCATGGAAAAGGGGATCAATTACTATGACACCGCCTGGGGCTATCACGGAGGGAACTCCGAACTGGTCATGGGTAAAGCTCTGTCCCGGTATCCCAGAGACCGGTTCTGTCTGGCTACCAAATTTCCCGGATATGACCCCTCCAACTGGGACAAGGTGGAAGAGATTTTCGAAAAACAGCTGGAGAAGCTGAGGGTGGATTACTTTGATTTTTACCTCTTCCACAATGTGTGCGAGATGAATATCGATGCCTATCTGAATGATGAAAAATACGGTATCTACAGTTACCTTATAAAACAGAAGGAGAACGGACGTATTAAGCATCTCGGCTTCTCCTGCCACGGAAGCATGGATGTGCTGAAACGTTTTCTTGATGCCTACGGCAAAGATATGGAATTCTGCCAGCTTCAGCTGAATTATCTGGACTGGAGCTTCCAGGCGGGCAAAGATAAAGTTGCCCTTCTGGAGCAGTGGAATATCCCGGTTTGGGTCATGGAACCCCTGAGGGGAGGTAAACTGGCCACACTGGCTTCCCGGGATGAGGAGGAACTGAAGAAACTCCGACCGGATGAGAAGATCCCGGCATGGGCTTTCCGTTTCCTGCAGACCATCCCTTCCGTGACCATGATTCTTTCCGGAATGTCCAGTCAGAGCCAGCTTGAGGAAAACCTTGACACCTTCTCCGAAGAGAGAAAACTTTCCGAGGCAGAGATGGCGGCCCTGCTTGGCATTGCCGAAAAGATGCTCTCGGCAGGTACGGTTCCCTGTACCGCATGCCACTATTGCGTAAGCCACTGTCCGCAGGAACTGGATATACCGAATCTGTTGAATCTTTATAATGAGCATGCCTATACAGGCGGCGGATTTATCGCCCCCATGGCCTTGAGTGCCCTCCCTGAGGAGAAACGTCCTCAGGCATGCCTCCAATGCCGCAGCTGTGAGGAAGTCTGTCCCCAGCAGATCAGGATATCGGAGGTATTGGCTGATTTTTCCGAAAAACTCGGAGGCTGATATGAAAGAAATTTATCTGGCAGGAGGATGTTTCTGGGGGCTGCAGAAATTTTTCGATCAGTTCCCGGGAGTTTTGGAAACAGAGGTCGGGTATGCCAATGGCCCCGACCGCAAACCCACATATGAGGATGTCTGCGGAAACAGCGGGCATGCGGAGACCGTCCGGATCCGGTATGACGAGAGTCATCTCAGCCTGACAAAACTCCTGGAATACTATTTCCTGGTGATCGATCCGACTTCCGTAAACCGTCAGGGAAATGATGTGGGTATTCAATATCGTACGGGAATCTATTATACGGAAGATGATCAGCTGCCTGAGATCATGGAAGTTTTCGGGAAGGAGCAGGAGAAAGTCGGAGATCCGCTCGCCGTCAAGGTTGAGAAGCTGAAGAATTTCTATTCCGCTGAGGAGTATCACCAGAAATACCTGGACAAAAACCCGGGAGGATACTGCCATATCCCGGAGAAATATTTTCATTTATAGAAGTATCGGATAAAGGGGACTGCCACTAAGTGACAGTCCCCTTTTAAAATCATATCAGGGCCGGTAACAGTCCGCACCGAAAAAAAGTTCGTGAAAGAAACGCCGGGTGTTTTCCGGGCCCAAGGCCCTGGTAAAGAGGTCGGTGGATACCCCTCCCTCATCGATGAGCCGGTCCGCGTAATTTTTGTTTTTCTGCCATTTATCCGCCAGCTCTTTTCCACTCAGGAGGGGAGAGGCCTGTTCCATGGCGATGAAGAGGTCAAGAAATTCAAGGAAACGCCGAATAGCCGTCTCGTCCTGATCCATGGAAGGAGATTTGGCATAACATACCGGCCGGATATCGTCATACCAGGAAGGTCTGGTGGGAATATCCGGCATATCTTTAAGTTTCCGGGCAAACTGCCTGAAGGAATCAATTCCTGCTGTATAAATTTCATCTCTTGCGATGGAAAGATCATAGATTTCCAGAAGGAAAAAACGCCTGTCTTTCGAATAGACATAATCTGAAGAAAAGAGGGGGAGATTTTTGGCATAAGGTGTGATCACAAAGGAACTGAGCTGGTTTTCCTCTGCCTCTGTCACAGTCATGACCAGCAGATTTCCCACCCCTTCAATATCGAATCTTTTGGCATGGTGAGGTCTGCCATCCACCACAGGATGGGCGATAACCGGATCTGTCGGGCATTCCCTGACAGTATAGGTTCTGCCAAGTTGTGCCAGGCCCTCTTCAAGTCTTTTGCTGATCATTTTTATATTATGTTTACGAATATCTCTGGTTTCACTCATTATAATATCTCCTTTACTCCCAATAATCCTAACATTTCGGCCTGCTATCGTCAATCCGGATGAGGATTGTGCTATAATAGTACCATACGAAAAAAAACAAGATCAAAGGAGAGGACGTTTCCATGTGGCAAAAGATCGAGGAATTCCTGGCATTCAGAGATTCGGAGGGAATAGCGAACAGGGATAAGATCAGGGAAAGACAAAGGATCATCCGAAGACTGGAAAGCACGGACCGGTCCAGAAGTTTTGAGGAGGCGGAAAAGACTGCCGGAGAGGGGATATTTCCTCCGGGAGTTGTCCTGGAAGGGGATAAGCTCATCGGATTCGGAATCCATATCTTTAATGAGGACGTCTATCCCCTGCAAACCTTTGAAATCTATTTCCGAAACTGCGGTCTGGCCGGCCCCCTGGATCTGGCCGGATGCAGTGACCTGATCTTCATTGATCTCTATCATAACCGGATTGATGCGATAGATCTGGCCGGAGACACTTCTCTGAGGATTCTGGGTATCCAGGACAACCTTATCCGTAACCTGGATATAAGGGATCTGCGTTCCCTTCAGGGAGTTGACGCAGGCTGCAATCAGATTTCGGAACTTGATCTTTCAGGCAATCCTGAACTGGTGGAGTGTTATATCAACGATAATAAATTTAAAAATATCGATATATCAAACAATTCTAAACTGAAATACTTTTACTGTCATAATAATCAAATGGAAAAACTGGATACCAGGGCGAATCCCCTGCTCCGTCATCTGAATGCCACGGGTAATCCCATGAGAGAGATTCTTACCCTGGCTCCCCAAAGGGAGGAAAAACGCCCCCTGGAACTATACGCAGAGGGGCCGGGAACAGTTGGGCTTCGTTATAATCCCGTTTACGATGCCCAGTGGAAAGAAACCGGAAAATGGCAGCAGGCCTATTATGCTTATCCCGAAAACGGGGCGGCATTTGACGGATGGTTTGATGAGAAAGGAAGCAGGGCCAATAAAGAACCTGTCTGGGAGGACAGTTACGGAAGCAGCCGGATCCTTACCGCACGATTCAGCCGTTAGTTTCAGAAGCAGCTTTTTGATTGAAAAAGCAAGTCAGATAAAGATGACAAAAAGGAGGTATTCATGGTGGGAAGAGATGAAGAGCTCGAAAAAACCAATAAAGAAAGATCAGGAAAGGAAAAGCTGATCGATCTGATGCATATGGCAGTGGTCTACGGACCTCCGGAGTACTTCAGGAAAAAACCTGATTCCCGCAAGAAGGATAAGAGGGATGACCATGTATCCTATCCGGAAATTCATGCTCAGCCTCCGAAAGACGGGTCTGATCCGGATGAGCCGGCTATGGAAGAGGTCTACGGACCTCCGGAAATGTACGACAACTTGGATGAACCTGCCATGGAAACGATATACGGGCCTCCGGAGATGTTTGAAGAAAACGGATCCGGCGGGAGGTGGGGGAAAGATGAGTAGAGTCCCCTATCAGCTCAGATCCTGTGTCTGGGAGATTACCCTGGCATGCTGCTTTTCCTGCAGATACTGCGGGTCGAAGGCCGGTATGGCCAGAGAAAATGAACTGACCACGGAAGAGGCGCTGAAAATCGCCGGACAGCTGGCGGATATGGGATGCCGGAGAGTCTCTCTGATCGGCGGGGAGGTCTTCATGCGGCCGGACTGGGCTGACATCGTAAAAGCCCTGACGGACCGGGGCGTTAAAGTGCCCATCATCACCAACGGATATCTCTTTACTGACAGCCTCTTGTCCCGTCTGATAGCATGTGGGGTGGAATCGGTGGCCGTCTCCCTGGACGGTCCGGAAAGGATTCACGACGCCCACCGGCAGACAGGCAGTTTCAGCCGGGCATCCCGGGCCATGGATGCCCTGGCGGAATATGGTATCCCGGTGTCGGTCATCACCACTCTGCACAGCGAAAATGTTTCCTGTCTGGAGGAAATGTATGAGCTGCTGAAAAAGAAGGATATCTTTGCCTGGCAGCTGCAGGCCTGCTCCCCCATGGGTAATGCCTCGGAAGGGGAGTTTTCCACAGAGATCGACTTCCGGATTCCCATCCGTTTTGTGGAAGAACATCTGGACAATCCCTGTTTTGCAGTCGGCATCGCCGATAATATCGGTTATTATACAGAGTCGGAGGGATATCTCCGGGGAAACACAAGCGGAAAAGCCGTATATCTGGGATGCCGGGCCGGTCTTTCCGCCATCGGCATTGACAGTGTGGGAAATGTCCGGGGCTGCGAGTCCATGTATGATGATCGCTTTATCGAAGGGAATCTCCGGGAAAAGAGCCTGTATGAGATCTGGAATGATCCTCAGGCCTTCGCTTACAACCGTCAGTTTACCCCGGATATGCTGACCGGCAGATGCAAAACCTGTGAATACGGCGACAAATGTGCCGGGGGCTGCAGGTCCTACAATTTTTTCACCCATGGAAAGCTCTATGAATCACTGCGGTGCGCAAGGTGAGACGTCCATCAGGAAGAAGAACCCGAAGCCTTTGTCAGGACCCGGACCCATCTGAACCGGTTCACGGTGATAGCGTTGGGGATACATTTCAGGAGCTGGTCTGCCTTCAGGAAGCAGAAGGTCACCACCGGCGGGAAATGGAATACATAGGCACTCATGGCGGAAAAGGGTATGGTGAAAAGCCACATGAAAAGATTATCCACGATGGCGGTATACCTGGTGGAACCGCCCCCGGCGATGATCCCGCCCATGACCGGGTACTCATAGCAGGAGCCCACCGTGGTCAGGCTCAGGATAGCCAGAAAACTTAAGGCCAGCGATCGGGTTTCCTCCGAGATATTATAGATACTGACAATAGGGCCCCGGAGAATAAAGATCAACAGACCTAAAACTATACCCAGGCAGAGAAATATCCCCTGCATGGTTTTCGTATATGCGCGGATCTTATGAAAATCACCCTGGCCGATAGTCTTGCCGGTAACAACAGAGGCGACATTTGCGCAGGATGTGCCCAGGACCACAAAGACCTGGGAAATGGTGACGGCGATACTGTTTGCCGCGATGACCCTTGCGCTGATGTGGCCGAGAACGGCAGTCTGGGCTGCCTGGGCGATACCCCAGAGAAAACCGCTGATGATCACCGGAGCAGATACCCTGATATAATCACTCAAAAATGTAGTGTCAAAGGAGAAGAGTTCCCTGAACTTCATTTTCAGTTTCCGGTCAATGAAAAGGACATAGACGAGGATCAGGACCAGTTCTACCATGCGGCTCACCAGAGTCGCGGCAGCCGCCCCCCGGATTCCCATCTCGGGAGCACCCAGATTTCCATAGATCAGACAGTAGTTCAGACAGAAGTTTATGCATATGGTGGAGACGGACATGATTGTCCCGATCAAAGCCGTCTCCACAGCCTGAAGAGAAAACATCAGGGCGTGGGAGATGGTGAAGGGAAGGTAAGTCCAGACCATGATTCTAAGGTAGCGGACACCTTCTTCTATGACGGCCTGATCGCCGGTAAAGACACTGAGCAGCTGTTTGGGGATCAGCATGGCCAGGATGAAAAAGATCAGGCCTGCCAGAATGGCGAAAATCATTCCTACGGAGATGATCTTTTTGATCTCTCCAATCCTTTTCTGCCCCCAGTACTGGGAGGACAGGACGACGATCCCCAGACCTATGGCAGAGGCAATCTGCTGAAGGATAAACTGCAGCTGATTGACCAGAGTGGCGCCGGAAAGGGCCAGTTCGGTGTAACTTCCCAGCATCAGATTGTCCACCAGATTGACCATGAGAGCCGCAAACTGCTGCAGGGCAATAATGATCAGCAGGCGGAAAAAGGACCGGTAGAAGGAGCTTTCTGTCACAAAAAGCCCCATATATTTACTTTCTCTGTCTTCGGGAATTATCGGGGATGTGTTCATGGGATCAAGGTACCTGTTATGTTCAGTCTTAATTGAAATGGGAATCAGTGAGTCTTGGATAAGTATACATCAAAAACCGGTTTACTTCCAGGGAATGAAAGAGAATAAAATGTAGAGGTTAAAGGAGAACATTTTTATGATGTACAAACAGGAAATCTATGATTACCTTTCAGAAAAAGGAATAAAGTACGAAGCCACGGAGCACCAGGCTGTCTATAACATGGAAGAACTTGACGCGTTGGCCCTGCCATATCCTGACAGGGACGCGAAAAATCTCTTTGTCCGGGATGATAAGAAGAGAAATTATTACCTGATCACCGTAAAAGGAGACAAAAAGGTGAATCTCAAGGAGTTCAGAAAAGCTCATGGACTTCGTAACCTGTCCTTTGCCTCCGCTGAAGACCTGATGGCCATCATGGGGCTGATTCCCGGGGCAGTGACCCCGCTGGGACTCTTGAATGACGAGGAGAGAAAAGTAATCCTCTATCTGGATCAGGAATTCGGTGAGGGCCTGATCGGAATCCATCCCAACGATAATACTGCCACAGTCTGGCTGAAAGCCGGAGATCTGGCAGATCTCATCCGGGAACACGGAAATGAAGTAAACCCGGTTGATATATAATGCAGAAAAAGAGAGCTCAGAGCAGTACATTAACTTTCTAAAAAGAGGAGATCAACATGTCAGAAACCAATATCAGCATGAACCCGGAAGAGGAAATCAATAAGATCGGATTCGGATTCCTGCGGCTTCCCCAGGTGGATGTACCGGGAGCTGACCGGAATCTGGAGGCAGACAAGAAGCCTGAGAAGATCTGTGACTGGGAGAAGATCAATAAACTGGTGGACCGGTATTTCGAACTGGGAGGCAAATATATCGATACCGCATATACCTACCTGGACGGACAGAGTGAAATGGCGGTAAAAAAATGTGTGGTTGAGCGGAAACCCAGGAAAAGCTTCTTCCTGTCGGAGAAACTTCCGGGCTACCTCTGTAAATCCTATGAAGATTGTGAAAAATATTTTCAGGAAGAACTGGAGAGATGCGGCGTAGATTATTTTGATGTCTTCATGCTGCACTGGCTCAATCAGAAAAACTATGCCATCGCGGAGAAAAACGACGAGTTCCGATTTTTAAGGGAGAAAAAAGAGCAGGGTCTGGCCAGAAGAATCGGGTTCTCCTTCCATGACAGTGCGGAACTTCTTGATGAGATTCTGACCAGACATCCGGAGATTGATGTTGTCCTGATCCAGATCAACTTCCTTGACTGGGATTCCGCAGGCATCGAATCGGGGAAATGTTATGATATCGTGATGAAGCATGGAAAGAAGGTATTTGTCATGGAACCGGTAAAAGGCGGATCCCTGGCTTCTTTGCCCGAGGAGGCGGAGGAATATCTTCGGGGAGTTCATCCTGACTGGACACCTTCTGACTGGGCCTTGCGTTTTGTCCAGTCCCTGCCCGGAGTGGAGCTTTGTTTAAGCGGCATGAATGAACTGACCCACATCGAGGCCAACCTCAGGAAGTTTCACCCCTTCACTGACCGGGAGAAAGAAGCCCTTTTCCATGTCAGGGGAATCATAGAAAGCAAAACTGCGGTCCCCTGTACCGGCTGCCGCTACTGTGTAAGCCATTGCCCCATGAACATCCCGATCCCGGAGTTTTTCAAAATGTACAACGAGAAGAAGCGGTATCCCCAGGACGGATGGAAGATCATCCCCACCTACCGTCAGATGACCCGGACCTGCGGAAAAGCTTCCGACTGTATAGAATGCCACAGCTGTGAGCAGCACTGCCCCCAGCATATCCCCATAGCGGAGAAGATCCTGAGGGTGAAATATTCCTTCGAGAGAGACCTGGTCTGATACCGAGGTCAGTTTTTCAATCTTCTTAACCTTATGAAAGCCATTGTGCTGAACCTGCCCGTTTTTTCAGAGAAATGAGGCAGATTCAGTACAATGGCTTTTTTAAATGTCGTGTGACACTTCTGTGACAGAGGCTGTGATATCTTATGGTCAGAAAGGGAAACAAATAACGAACAAAAACAAAGAAAAGGGAGATATGATTATGAAAAAGAGAATTTTATTATTTGCAGCACTGTTTTTAGTACTTATCGGAATGGCATTCGGGCCGGCAAAGATCGCTCAGGCAAAAAGAGTCAACTTAAACCGGTTAAACGGAAAATACTATGCGATGGAGCACAATACCAAGATTAAAGTGAGCAAGAACAGAGCCCGCATTAAGGGATTCCTTAACGGATATGGAGACCAGAAGGATGCGGGTAGAGTGAACAAATCCTTCCGGCTGGCCAAAAATGTAAAATATTCTTTCGGGGAAGAAGTAAATGAGATGATCACAAATGAAAGAATTCCCAAATCTGAATTCGTAAACCTGCTTTATGAGGGTTACAGCTGTGTAAATATCAGATTCAGGAATGGTAAGATCACAGAAATGAAGATAGTATATGACTGATCCGGAACGAAAAACAGCATTCAGTTTTCCTCATAAAATGATAAATAAAAAGACGGCGTCTTAGTGAAAATCCTGCCCATTCCAAAAAGAAAGAGAGGATTGCTGCTGAGACGCCGCCTTTTTAATATAACGGATACTTTACAGCACTTTGCTGAGGAAGTCGATGGTACGGGGCTGCCGGGGATGGTCAAATACCTCCTCGGGAGTCCCCTCTTCCACGATATAACCGCTGTCCATAAAGAGGACCCTGTCCGCCACTTCCCGGGCGAAGCCCATCTCATGAGTGACGATCACCATGGTCATCCCGTCCAGGGCGAGCTGCTTCATGACCGCCAGAACCTCCCCGACCATCTCCGGGTCCAGGGTGGAAGTAGGTTCGTCAAAAAGCATGATGTCGGGATTCATGCAGAGGGCCCTGGCTATGGCCACCCTCTGTTTCTGCCCGCCGGAAAGCTGATCGGGATAATCATCCTTCTTTTCTTCCAGACCCACTCTTTTGAGCATGTGGAGAGCACGTTCGGCCGCCTCATCAGGTGAAGCCTTTTTTAAGTCCACCGGGGCCAGGATCAGGTTGCGCATGACATTCATATTGCTGAAGAGATTGAAATGCTGGAAAACCATACCGATGTTTTCTCGGACCTTGTTGATATCCGTAGCTTTGTCGGTGATGTCAAAACCGTCGATCACCACGGTGCCGTCGGTGGTCTCCTCCAGCTTGTTCAGACAGCGCAGGAAAGTGGATTTGCCGGAACCTGATGGTCCGATGATGACCACGACCTCCCCCTGACGGATATCCACGGAAATGTCCTTGAGGACCTCATGCTTTCCGAAACATTTGCGCAGATGGGAAACATGGATTTTTACATTAGACATGTCTTCGGCCACGGTTCAACCTCCTCTCAAGTACCTTTGCCAGTTTGGAAAGGGCAAGGATGACGATCAGGTACATCACAGCCACCACCGCCCACACCTGCAGGGACTTAAAGGTGATGGATACAACGTTTTTCGCGGTATTGACCAGTTCCGGGAATCCGATTACCGAAAGGATGGACGTATCCTTCAGAGTGATGATGAACTGGTTGATGATGCTCGGGATCATGGTCCGGATAGCCTGGGGCAGCACTACTCTCTGCATACCCCGCCAGTAAGGAAGACCCAGACTCCTGGCCGCCTCCATCTGGCCGGGATCCACAGACTGGATGCCGGCACGGATGATCTCCGCCATGTAGGCGCCGCAGTTTAAGGCAAGACAGGCGGTACCGGCCTGGAGGGCAGTCAGGGTGAGCTGGATGTGCAGGATATT
>CACZOS010000314.1 GCA_902782815.1 uncultured Lachnospiraceae bacterium
GAGAAAGGCCTTGACGAAGATAAGGCAGCATTTCTGATTGCCATGCTGAATCACATCTACTGGGTCTTTGGCTCCTTCACAGGTGCCTGTGCAGGACAGTTTCTACAATTCGATATGCGTGGGATTGATTTTTCGGCTACTGCATTTTTCCTGGTGGTCGTCGTCAACCAATGGCAGCAATATCGCTCCAAATTGCCGTTCTTAACTGCGGCTGTCTGCGCACTGGGTTTCTACCTCTTGCTGGGGAAAGAATACTTCCTGATTCCAACCCTGATTACTTGTCTGGCAGCGCTGATACTGCTCCGCAAGCCTTTTGAAAGAAAGGAGGGGATCCGTAATGAATAATATGATGTATCCCATTGCTGTCATCGCCGTTGTCTCTATCGTCACCTGTACTCTGCGTGCCTTCCCGTTTTTACTGTTTGGCAGCAGACCACTGCCCAAAATAATCCATTATCTTGGAAAAGCACTTCCTCCCGCAATAATGACCATACTCGTGATCTATTGTCTTCGGGATACGAAGCTCACGCAGTTTCCCTATGGAATCAGAGAACTTGCAGCCTGCCTTCTGGTTGTATTCCTGCAAATCCTTCGAAAAAACATGTACTTGTCTATTATTGCAGGAACTATTTGTTATATGATTTTAATTCGTGTTGCGTGAACGAAAAAAAGGCATAGCCGGAAGCATTGTTCCAACTATGCCTTTCTGATATGTCTTATATGAATTTGATGTTATGCAGAAATAAGCTGTCTTCTCTCGCGAAGAAATTCAAACATCACTATCTCATCCTCTGCAGAGTTTGTATAGATTTCCGGTTCCATACCGTCTTTCCGGCTCTTCAGCAGCTGACTGATCCCCTGATAACGGCCAAAAGGCGTCTTCAGATCATATTGCTCTCCTTCGGGTGTCAGCAAAAGAACCGAATTCCTGCAGCTGTCAATCGCTTTTTCAAATAGGTACATTTCTTCATTGGATCTGATCTTCATAGGTCAGCGCTCCTTTCTTTGTATTCTTGTAAGTGTTTTTCTTTTCAATTTCTTTCATCTTACGAATACAGTATACTTTTGAAAAAACCTATAAAAAAGCCTGATTCAGACGAAGACCGCAAAATATAAGACCAATCAATTCGATTAAAAAGCGATAATATTTATCATTTCTCCATTAAACTTGTAATAATCTGCACATTTCTGTCACTTTTCGGCCAATCAGCTCCTTTTCATAGATCCTTCGGAGGCTTTAATCAGTCTCCAGCTTTTTTCTGGTATGCTTTTGGAGTATCTCCGGTTTTTTCCCGGAATACTCTGCTGAAGTAGCTGGGCGAACTGAAACCGCAGTCTTCACTTACCTGAAGAACCGTTTTGGATGTCTGGGCCAGCATATTGGCCGCTTCCCGTAACCTGTGCTGTGTCAGATATTCGATCGGTGTCATGTGGATGCATCTCTGAAAGCATCTTGTGCACTCCCTTGGACTGATCCCTGCAGACGCACCGATTTCCTGCACGGTGATTGTTTCCGGATAATGCGCCTCAATAAACGCGATCATCTGTTTAATCCGTTCTTGATCCGCGTTATTGCGGACCGGCGCATTTGCACGAAGCGCCGCAGTTTCCTTGAATAATCCCAGCCAGAATCTGCCAAGCAGGGCACGGATTTCAAATTCATATCCCTCCGGCTCCAGCTGCATCTGCCTGGCAGCATCCATCACCGCAGCGATCATGGCCATATGATCACGGCTGTCCGGCCGTACATGCCAGGCCTGCAGTTCACTGCATCTGCATACCGGCTGGCAGTATTTTTCATCAAAAATGCTGTTGAAGGCGCCGGACAGAAAATCTATATGAAACAAATGCGCACACTGACTGGCTTTTTCCGTTCCGACAGCCAGATACGTATGCAGCACCCCGGTATTGACATAAACCAGATCCCCCGCATGCATCAGAACTTCCAGATCCGGTGTAAAAAGCTTGACCTCACCCTTTGTCACCGTAACAATCTCACAGGAAGTATGCCAATGCCAGGCGACGCAGCGATTCGGATATTCCTCCATATCCGTTTCAATGCATGCATACGGAAAACCAGCCTGCGCGTACGGGATATGGTCATGACTCATATCATCAGTATGAAAACAATTATGAAGCAGCATACCTCTCTCATCTCCATCGGATGCAGCCGGCACAAGACCGCATCCCCTATCTGGCCAACATTTTTCCTGTATTAACTATACCAGAACCTCCGGATATCCTCCACATAAAAGATCCCTGAAACGACATCACTCCAGGGATCCATGACGCTGCATAACAGGCAATTCCTCACGTAAGGTAATTTAGTGTTTCTGCTGAAAATATCCGGAAATCCTCTAAAGCAACAGGAAGTTGCGTGCATTACAGATTTCTCCGTATTAGAATGGATGATCTGATCGATGAAAGTGAAATTCCTTGATGATCAGACAACTTATCTGGGAAACCAGCTGGAGTCGGAGTTCCTGCCCGGCCGCTGCTTCGGAATACTGGCAAAGCATATGTGATGTCGATCCGCCATCACATATGCTTTGCCAGTACCCGTTCCATAAATTCTGATACCAGGAATGCGGCAGGACCGGGCACTATGAATATCATCAGAGGAATTCTCCAGACGATGGCGCTGCCTCCGATGACGATTACGGCGATCATGATTGTTGTGAAAAAATACCTTGCTGTCATGTACAGTGAGATCCGCAGGAGCCACAGTACGCCCATCTCGTATCTGGACAGGGCCGGGAACAGGTAGCACGCGGTCAGGATCAGGTAAACCCCAATCGCAGCGTATACTCCCATCATAACCAGCCCGATGTTCCCGGAGGTATGTTCCTCCAGCACGTTGAAATTAAAGCTCATGAGACAGACCAGCCCTGCAATGATCAACCACAGGATGATGCCCTGTTTCAGATTCTGGCGGAAGGAACGGAAAAACATCCTGGATGCATATCCCTTATCTTCTTTCACGCTGCGCACGATGGCATAATAAAGTGCGCTGCAGGAAGCGCCGACAGTAAATAGCGGAAGGCTGCAGATCACCCACAGTACGCCAAGCATCAGCACATCAAATATTTTGCTCATTACCGACGTATAGGCACCTCCGAATCCGAAGGTGCCTCCTGTTTGATTTGAATTCTTCCGCTTTTTGGTTTTACTCCGCTTCATTCCGGTACTCCGCTTCATTAATCTGCTGCAATGAGTTTTTCGATTTCTGTGCCCGTCCTGACAAATACCGGTATCGCCTCATAAGGAGCTGGGGCTGTGATCGTCCGGCCTCCTGAATAAACCGTTCCGTCATTGATATCCCGCCATTCTCCCTCCGGCAGGTAGACCGGGCGTTCCCTGACATTTTCGTAAAGAACAGGGGCCACAAGGACGTCAGGCCCAAACATATACTCATCGCCGATGTCCCAGCAAAGCGGGTCATCCGGGAAATCATAAAACAGCGGCCGTATGACCGGCGTACCCTTCTCATGCGCTGCCTTCATCAGGCTGCGGGTATAAGGCCGCATACACTCCCGCAGGAAAATATATTTCCTGCAGATCTC
>CACZOS010000315.1 GCA_902782815.1 uncultured Lachnospiraceae bacterium
CCATAGTAATCTTCAGCATCTACACCGATATTCACATGATGTTTCGCCTTCGCATTTTGGTTAATCAAGTGGACAACAGTCTCGATGTGAGAAGTCCCCGGGAACATATCCACAGGCTGGATTTTTTCTACCCTGTATCTGTGCTTTTTAAACAGCTCCAGATCCCTTTTCAAGGTCACCGGATTACAGGAAATGTAGACGACTCTTCCTGGAGACAGCCTGGCAAGAGAATCGATGAATTTTTTGTCACTTCCGGTCCGGGGCGGATCCATAAAGACCACATCCACCGACTGTTTTCCGGCCGCCATCTTTACCATCTCTTCCCCTGCATCCGCCCTGATGAAACGGATATTTTTGATCCGGTTGTTCCTGGCATTTGCCCAGGCATCTTTTACCGCATCAGGATTCAACTCGATGCTGATCACCTGACCGGCATGATCACTGGCCACCATACCGATGGTTCCAATCCCGCTGTAGGCATCAATCACCTTTTCTTTTCCGGTCAGGCCGGCATACTCGACTGCCTTTTTATAGAGGATCTCCGTCTGCACTGCATTTACCTGATAGAAAGATTTGGGAGAGATACGAAACCGTTTGCCGCAAAGGATATCCTCAATGTACCCTTTGCCGTATAATACCTGCTCCTTCTCTCCCAGTACCATGCTGGTACTGCGATTGTTGACATTGGCCACGATGGTGGTGATCTCGGGATGGAGTTTACGGATTGCCTTGACAAAGTTATTCTTTGATGGAAAAACGGGAGAGGCCACCACCAGGACCAGGAGGATTTCACCGGTGGCATGACCGGTACGGATCAGGATGTGCCGGAGGAAACCTTTTCCTGTATCCTCGTTGTAGGCTGTCATCTTAAAAGACCGCATCAGGGAGGCTACGGCAGAACAGATCTCATCCGCCTTTTTATTCTCAATCAGGCATTTTTCTACCGGGATCACCCTATGGGTCTTCTCCGCATAGATCCCGGTATAACCGTTTCCTTTCCGGTCAGTACAGACCACGTGATGAACTTTGTTCCGATAATGAAAGGGATCCTCCATGCCGATGATGGAGTTTACCTTTCCGAAGGGAGACAGAAGCCTGACAACTTCCTTTTGCTTCTCCTCGAGCTGCTTTTCATAAGGCAGATTGATATTACGGCATCCACCGCATTTTTTTATATACGGACACTTCAATGATAGTTTTTCCTTTCATATATCTTGAATCAGTAAATGATAAACAGGAGGGAGGACAGCACGATCAGGATGCCCACACTAACCAGAAAAAGGCCGAAAGAAAGGCTTCCCGTGAACATCTTTTCCGCCAGTCCCGTGATGGCCAGTCTGGTTTTGAGTCTGGCAAGCCGGATCCTTCCCTTTACCCCTGTTTGCCGGTAAACATTCTTTCTTAAAAATACCAGCAGAAGATCAAGGGCAGAATCCAGGAAGCGGCAAAGGATACCGAAAAATCCGGGGAGGATTATCAGGAGTACCGGCCGGTAAACCACATTTTCAAGGTTGATCCATTTCGGCCACCGGTCCACATAGATTCCCCGAGGATCTTTTCCCCCTTCTTTTTTCATCAACAGTTTCCTGATCACCACAAAATAGATAAGCAGACCGATAAAAACGGAGATACAGGCTCCCCCCAGATTGGCGGACGTGAAGTAACGGAAAGACTGATCCGATGCCTTACAATCCATAAAAGAAAGGCCCATGTCCGCCAGATGGTTTGTGAACAGGCCGGGAACCATCCCCAGAATGGGAAGCAGGGCTGCCGGGCAAAGAATCACTGTTCTGCTGGAAACATTCCAGTAAGTATCCGGCCTGTCGAAGGATTTCTGGACGGAGGGATCCCCGTTTTCCTCGACAAAGACAGCGATGAAGATCTTGAGCATATAGGCGAGAGTCATACCCCCGCTGATCAGAAAAATCCATTCTATACCTTTCCACATGAGGGCGGAACCCGCCATTGCAAGACCGGATGACCCTTCAAATCCCGCGGAATATTGAAGGATGCTTTCATGGAGCAGGGTTTTTGACAGGTATCCGTTCCATAAAGGAATACCGCTGATTCCCAGTGTCCCCATAAGAAATGCTGCCTTCAGCAAAGGTTTCTTTCTGCCGAATCCCCTGATCTCATTGAGATCAAGCTGACCGGTATTCATGAAGATAACCCCCGCAGCCATAAAGAGGACCAGCTTGATCAGGGCATGATTGATCATATGGAGCATGGTTCCCCTTGCCGCAAAGACTGCCCTTTCCCCAAGCAGGCTGATCAAACCGGTGCCGATGAGGATAAAGCCGATCTGGGATAGGGATGAACAGGCCAGGATCCTCTTCAGATTTACGGAAAATACAGCCAGGAGGGCACCGGTAAACATAGTCAGAACCCCGAATATAACCATGACAAACCCCCATGAAGGGTCGTACCTGAACAGGGTACAGGTCACTGCCAGAATTCCGAAGATCCCGGTTTTTGTCAGGATGCCGGAGAGAAGCGCGCTTGCCGGGGCAGGAGCCACAGGATGGGCTTCCGGCAGCCAGATATGCAGGGGAAACATCCCCGCCTTTGCGCCGAAACCGAAAACAAGAAGTCCGCCGATCAGATACAGACGGCTCATGGTCAGATTTCCTGCCAGTATTGCCTCCTCCACAGCAGATCTGAGTCCGGCCAGGTCAAGTGTCCCGGCAGAGTGACGGAGAAGGAAGAGTCCCATCAGCATGACCAGTCCGCCGATCACGGCGACAGCCAGATAGGTCTCAGATGCCCGCAGGGCTTTTTTGCTCTCTTCCTGGACTACCCAGATATAGGAGCTGAAGGACATGATCTCAAAAAAGATGAAGGTGGTATAAAGGTCCGCCGACAGAAAAACTCCCATGGTGGCACCGAGAGTGATCAGGGTGAAGAAATAATATCGGTTCCGGTTTCGTTCATGCTCCAGATATTCCCTGGAAAAAACCGTGGTCATCATCCACATCAAAGAAGCGATATATGCCATCAGGGTACGAAAACCATCCAGACGGAAATGTATTCCCAGCATGCAGATGTTTTTCCAGGTGATCTCTGAAATCTCCGGATGGACATATTCCCTGACCATGAGATATGACATGACCAGCCATTCCGTTATGACCACCAGAAGGGCAAATAAATCCCGGAAATCTTTATTTTTCTTTCCCGCCGTCCAGGTCAGGAAGGCACCGCCAACAGGCCAGAAAACCAGCCAGAGCAAAACAGGATTGCCCGCCATTCAGATCACCCCCTTTGCGATCTGTTCAAAAAATCTGATAAGCGGTCCGGAATATATACCAAAGAAAATGATAAGAGAGCTGATCAGGGTAATGGGCAAAAGCATCCTCCAGGTAGGGTCACTGATCCCGGAAATGTTCTCCGGATCAAAATCCTTTCCCGGATAAAAGGCTCTTACCACAACCGTCATCATATAGATTGCCGTCAGCAGGGCGGAGACCATCATCACGCCTATGGCAATGATCCCCAGCCTTCCTCCGCCGGCCAGAGCTCCCCGGGCAATAAACCATTTGCTGATAAAGCCGCAGAAAAGGGGAGTCCCCGTCAGAGACAAGGCTGCTATGGTAAAGCAGACAAAGGTTACCGGCATTCGGTATCCCAGGCCGTCAAGTTCATAGATATAGTGTTTATCTGCCTTTTTCATCACCGCACCGGCACAGAAAAAGGCTGTGATCTTCATCAGGGCATGGAAAACCATATGGGTAAGGGCCGCCATCAGTCCGGCAGGACACATCATCACCGCTCCGAGAAGAATATAGGACAGATTGCTTATGGTGGAATAAGCAAGCCTCCTTTTAAAATGGATCTCCTTCACTGCCATGGAGGATCCGTAAAAGATAGTGGCCATCACAAAGAACGCTGTCACTTTCTGGGCAAATGTGCCCCGGAGCATTTCCGGTCCATAGCAGTAGTAAGTCAGGCGCAGTATGGCAAAGGCGCCGGCCTTTACCACAGCCACCGCATGAAGCAGGGCAGTCACCGGGGTAGGGGCCACCGATACCTTGGGAAGCCATCCATGCAGGGGGAAAAGAGCCGCTTTGACACCAAAGCCGAAAAAACTGACTACATAGATGATCAGAAGAAAATGAATCTGATCCGCGTTCAGCCCCACATGCTGCAGGAATCCTCCGTAACGGAAGATCCCGCTGCCCTCGGTGACGATCATAACGATCATACCGATAAAAGCGCAGGTGGCTCCGCCGAAGGAATAGACCAGATAAACTATTGAGGCCTCTCTGGACTCCTGGTTTTTATAATGGAGGACCAGAGGAAAAGTCACCAGAGTCATCATTTCATAGAAAACATACAAGGTAGTGATATTTCCTGCCATGGCAATGGCTGCCGTTGCTCCATAAGTCATGGTATAAAAACCGAAAAATGAGCGTTGGTGTTTGTCCTCCTCCATATACTCCGAGGCATAGAGGACAGCCAGAGGCCAGAGAAAAGAGATCAGGCCCGCAAAGACCATCCCCGGCCCGTCCAGGCGGAAAAATATGTTGAGGCGGTCGGTGATCCTAAAAAGCATCAGGCCTTTCCTTCCGATCCCTCCCAGCAGGATTCCCCAGATCATGAGGGAGTTCAGCAGGGTCACATATCCGGTTATCTTTCTGCAATCCAGTTTATCAAACCTCTTGCAAAGTACCAGGAACCCTCCGAAAAGAAGAGGGAGAAAAACAGGAATGACCAAAAAAATATCTTTCATCTTTATCCCCCCTTACCATATCATACCGGACAAAACATTGACCGGTCCCAGAAGGATTTCCGGAATAATACCCATGCCCAGGGTCAGCAGGACCAGGATTATCATAGGCAAAGTCGTTTTCCATGAAGCTTCCTTTATTTCCAGGCTGCTGTGATCAAAACCTTCTCCCGGGAAAAATCCTTTTACCGTCACCGGAAGAAGATATCCTGCGGTGAGAAGGGCGCTGACAAGAAGAACTGCCGGTCCTGCCCAGGAAAAGATCCCTGCGCCCGCAGCCAGAGCACCCATACAGATATCCCATTTGCTCAGGAATCCTCCGGTGGGGGGAATACCGATCAGGGTAAAAGAGGCCAGGGTAAAGCACCCTATGGTGACGGGCATCACCCTGCCGATCCCCTTCAGTTCATCCACCCTCCTTATTCCGCTCTTACGGATAACGGCACCTGCCCCCATAAAGAGAGTATCTTTAGCCAGGGAATGAAAAATCACATGCAGGATGGCACCGGTAAACGCCGTCCTGTTCAGCAGGGAAAGTCCGAAAAGGATATAGGAAACCTGGCTTACAGTGGAATAAGCCAGTCTTTTTTTCAGTTTTTGTTCACGATAGGCCATCATGGAACCCATAAATACGGTAATCAAAGCCAGGGTCATCCAGGCATACTGGACCCAGGTGCCCCGGAGGATCTGAGGCCGGGCTACAAAATAAATACTGCGGATCACGCCCAGGATCCCCATCTTTGTGATGATACCCGACAGGATCGCGCTGGCAGGTGCGGGGGCCTCGGGATGGGCGGTGGGAAGCCAGGAATGCATGGGAAAGATCCCTGCCTTTGTCCCGAATCCCATGATCATAAGAAAGATGGCCAGCAGGACGACTTCCTTTTTCCCCTCCGCCACTGGCAGAAGGATACCTCCCGGCTTAAACTCTCCCAGGCCGCCATAGTCCGACAGAAGAAAGATGCCGAACAAGGCGGAAAAAGCCCCGGCAACGGAGTAAAAGAGATATTTGAGGGCAGCCATGATTGCCTGATGAGTCAGA
>CACZOS010000316.1 GCA_902782815.1 uncultured Lachnospiraceae bacterium
GAATACCCTGTCTCTGTTGGAAGCCAGAAGATACAGGATATCAAATTCAATCGGGGTAAGTGCCACTTCCCTTCCGTCTTTTTTCACCACATGGGCCGACTTGTTGATCACCAGATTCTGGACTTTTATCTCATCCTTCTTTTCTTCCTTCTCCTCCACACCCATGGGCAGGGTGGTATATCTCTTCATCTGGGATTTTACCCGTGCAAGAAGTTCCAGAGGATGGAAAGGTTTGGTCAGATAATCATCGGCACCGGTCCCGAAACCCACGATCTTATCCATATCCTCCGCTTTGGCGGAAAGCATGAGGATGGGGATATTGCTGGTCTTACGGATCCTCCGGCAGACCTCCAGTCCGTCGATTCCCGGCATCATGATATCAAGAATGAGCATACGTACCTCAGGATGCTCCGCCAGGATATCCAGACACTGGCTGCCGTCCCCGGCCTTGATCACCTTATATCCGTCATTCACCAGATAGATCTCCACAAGGTCCGCGATTTCCCTATCATCATCCACGACAAGAATCGTTGCGTTTTTTTCCATAGGTCTGTCCTTTCTTCCGGTATCTTTCCACCGGATCCAACATTATTTAACTATCTTTTATCATCACGTATCTATCATAAAATAAAAGCGTTTACTTGACAACTATCTCCCCGGTTGCTAGAATGGGATGGATTCAGAGTCGGATAAATGATCGCTTATTCCCTTTCCGGGAACGAGAGGAAAGTCCGGGCTTCGCAGGGCAGGATGCCGGATAACGTCCGGTGGAGGTGACTCCAAGGATAGTGCAACAGAGATATACCGCCGGCCCAGGCCGGTAAGGGTGGAAAGGCGAGGTAAGAGCTCACCGATCTCCTGGTAACAGGGGATGCCATGTAAACCCCATCCGAAGCAAGACCAAACGTAAGACATATAACCTTGCCCGGGTTGTCTTCAGGTAGGTCGCTGGAGTCTGCCGGCGACGGCAGACGCAGACAGATGATCATTCACGACAGAACCCGGCTTATCGTCCGGCTCTTGATCATCCCTTTAATTTTTCGAGCCGCTGCCGGATCCGGCAGACAGACTCCTCCAGTTCTTTTATTCTTTCCATACGGAGAGATCTTCCCTCCCGGACATTATTCCGGATCCTGAGGAGGATCTCCTTATTTTTTTCTTCTTCCCGCAGAAGGTATTCTTCGAGTACGGGACTACATTCCTCCTGGACAAACGAACCGTAATAATAATCCGCTTCCGAGGAGAAGCTCTGCCTTCCGGGAACTGCTTTCAGTACCACATAATACTTTCCCTCATCTTTGAGGAACCATTCCCGCTCAATCCGGTAATCCATTTCATGAAGGATATGTCTGACCTTGAACCATTCAGACTGGGGCTGGAGTACAAGCTCCGGGCCGTCAGCCAGCAGATCTTTCCGATCCCTTAAGATCCGGCAGATCAGCTCTCCGCCCATGCCTGAAAGAATAAAAGTATCCGCCTCATCATGATCCAGCTTCTCCAGGCCGTCACTGAGCCTTGTGGAGATCCTGTCCTCCAGGCCTTTTTCCTGGATATGAGCAGAAGCCCTTTCCAGGGGACCCGGGTTGACATCCATGGCTATAGCCTTGGGGCACAGCCCTCTTTCCACCAGATAGATAGGCACATATCCGTGGTCCGTACCGATATCAGCCACTCTTCTTCCCGGGGTCACAGCATGGGCAACCGTACGTAATCTTTTTGATATGGCCATCTGTCCAATACTCCTCATCCGGATTCCGAAACTCCTTCAGGAGATTCCGATCCTTAATCTTTAAGATGCAGTTCAAGTTTCTGGATCTTATTTTTCTGGACAATAAGTTCCTGCCAGCGGAGGATATCGTTGGTCCTGGTCATTTCCTCCTCTATGCTGGCCAGTTTCACCTTCCGGACAACATCCGTCAAAGCTCTGTCATTTTTTTCTTCATCCGGCTCATAATCCAGCCGGGCATTGAACAGAGCTGCCACTTCCCTTTTCTCTTCCGCATCCGTAAACTTACCGAGGATCCCGGCGGGAAAAATCTCTTCTCCCTTTTCCAGACGGTCAAATATCATCAGGGCCACCGCATGGTGGAGAGGAACAAGGAAATCATCCGGGCTGATTATCCTGCGAATGACAGGATAGATCCCAGGCTGCTCGATCAGCCAGGTCAGGAGCAGTTTCTGGGGCTGTGTGGCGAGGTCAGCCTTTTTTGTCCCGGCCTGTTCTCTGGTCTCCGGACTCTTTTTATAGTTTTCATTGGCCTTCTGATACTGGTAACCCAGACCATACCGGTTTACCAGGTCAGTAAGGTCTTTCTCGCTGACCATGAAATGGTTCGCTGCCGCCTGCACATAGGCAGCTCTCTCCACTCCCTCATCGATCTCGGCAAGCTTTTTGGCCATCTCCCGGATAAATTCCGTACGGCTTCCGGGATCCTGCTGATCGTACCGGTCATGGAGAACATTCAGTTCAAACATACGGCCGGATTCCGCTTTTTCCAGTCGTTGAGCAAAGCCTTTCTCCCCCTCAGCCTTGATCAGTTCATCCGGATCCTTATAAGGTTTCAGGGACAGGACCCTTCCCTGCAGCCCGTTATCACGCAGGATGGGCAAAGCCCGGAGAGCTGCCTTGATCCCGGCTTCATCACTGTCAAAGGCCAGTATCACTTCCCGGGTGTAACGTTTGATGAGCAGCGCCTGGCCAGGTGTAAAGGCAGTACCCAGAGGAGCCACCGCGTTGGTAAAACCCGCCTGGTGGAGGGAGATCACATCCATATAGCCTTCGCACAGGATCATGGCCTTATCCCTCGATCTTCTGGCATAATTCAGACCATAAAGATTATGGCTCTTGTCAAACAACAGGGTCTCCCGGGAATTCAGATACTTGGGCTCTCCCTGGCCCATGACTCTCCCGCCGAATCCGATTACCCTCTGGCCCGCATCCATAATGGGAAACATCACCCGGTTAAAAAATTTATCGTAGCTCCCCCTGACCGAATCGATGGTCACCAGGGAAGAATCTTTCATCTGTTGGTCGGTAAAACCTTTATCCTTTAGATAAAGGTAGAGATCATCCCGATAGAGATCGGCATATCCCAGGCCGAAATGTTTGATGGTCTCCCCGCTGATCCCCCGTTCCGTCAGATAAGCCCTGGCCTTCTCCCCTCTCTTTGAATGAAGGAGATTCCAGTGAAAATAGACTGCGGCAGCTTTGTTCATCTCCCTGAGGACCAGTCTGGCATCCTCCTGCTGCTTCTCTTCCCGGGACATTTCCTGTTCGGGCAGTTGGATCCCGGCTCTGTCTGCCAGCTCCCGGAGGGCTTCCCCAAAAGAAAGGCGGTTATATTCCATCAGAAAACCGTAAACATCCCCACCCTGTCCGCAGCCGAAACAATAATACATCTGCTTCTCCCTGCTGACGGAAAAGGAGGGGGATCTCTCATTATGGAACGGGCATAAGCCAAAATATGTCACTCCCTTTTTCTTCAGGGATACATAGGAGGAGATCACGTCCACAATATCATTTCTCTCTCTGATCTCCTCGATCAATTCTTCGGAATACCGCATCCGTCTGCTCCTTTTTCAATGTGTTTACAAAATCTTCCTGTGAGACCCCGGTACGGTTTTTCCTATTTGCCGATTTTTCCCTCATCCAGCACCGCAATGGCATCCAGAGATATCTTCATCAGCTGACGGACTTCCTCCTCTGAGATGCCCAGGCGCTCAGCCAGCTCATGGGGGGAGGCCTCCCTTTCATACTCCCTGGCAAAGGCGGTGGCAAGTCTGTTGAGTTCATTTACCCGGGAAGCCACCTTCATGGCGGATCTGGTGGACTGATTATACTCGGTAAGCGCTTCCTCGATATGGGACCGGATAACCCCTTCGGCATATTTGCGGAAACGGCCGTGAATCCCCGGTTCAAAGTCGTTTACTGCCATCATCAGCCCGATATTGCTCTCCTGGATCAGATCACTCAGGGGAAGACCCTTTCCTTTGTATTCTCCGGCGATCTCCAGGGCAAAGGCCAGGTTGCTTTCAATCAGAAGATTCCTGGCATTCTCATCTCCTTTGGAGAGTTTACGGGCCACTCTCTCCATCTGGTCTTCCGGGATCCGTGACAAGGATCCGGTTCTCATTTTATAAGCAGATACCATCTCCTCATCCATGGGGTCTTCTTTCACCTCGATCACTTCTTCCATGATCCGGTCTTCTCCCCGGTCCCCATCCTTAAGGATGGTGATGTTCCGCGCTTCATAATATTTACCGATAAAATCGTATTGTTCTTCTTCAAGGTGCAGATCGGAGAAATGGTCTCTGATCTCCTCCATCGACAGACGGTATCCCCTTGTCCTGGCAGTCTGTTCCAGGTTCCTGACCGCCTCCATAAATTCCTCTTGTCCTGGCATGATCAATCTCC
>CACZOS010000317.1 GCA_902782815.1 uncultured Lachnospiraceae bacterium
GTGGGCATCTGACGGCGGAAATGATTTTGTTCCTGCCGGAAGCTTTAACCCGCTGACCAAAGGTATGCCCCTGACCAGCGATCCCTGCTTTCCGGCCTGGATCCTTCCGGACGGCCGGTATGCCATCTGCATGTACTGTTCCCTGTATGTCTGCCGGCCGGAAACCGGCAGGTGATTCCCGTTTTCCAGCCATAATCTGTACTGAGCGCCGGGCACTGATGCCCGGCGCATTTTGTATGCGAATCTGATACAGAGGGCTGTGTGATGAAAAACAATCCAGATACAAACTTTTTTTTCCGAAATCAGTTTTTTGTACGTCTGTTATAGCAGATAGATGAATGGGGGGTATTCACATATGTCCAAATACTTTTTAAACATAGCGGTGCTGTTCACAATACTGTTTTGCTTAGTGATTTCCTTCGGCAGTCCGAATGCAGCAATCGCAGAAAATGCAGATAAAATCGAAGGTCTGCCGATTACACCCTATACGTGCTCCTATGAATGTGTATCTACTGTAGAACATAATTATGAGCCGGAGAAAATACGTGCAGATTTGCATTGTACAAGCAGTAATTCCGAAAACGGATCATCCTATGCGATTACTGTCTCCATGGATGGGATGGAAGGATACTATCCATTCATAAAAGAGTGCACAATCACTGCATACTACCGTGCTGATGAGAAATCAGAAGTTTATTCTGTTGTTTATACTGCTTCAGGTTATGGTGATCTTGGAAAACCATTTGAACTTTCGGCTCGCGTGTTTGGAAAAGAAAAGGATCACATTTTCCTTGGCGCCACCAGTATTGCGGATGGATGGTATGAGAAATCTGATAACTGATATGAAACAGGATATCACCGATAAGGAGGAAATCATGAAGCATGTTCTTACGGTTTTGCTTCTTCTATGCGTACTGTTTTACAGCACCTGTGATTCAGCTTTGGCAAAAGAGAACGAAACAAGTGCTTTTTATGATTATATGAGTGGTTATTCTGAAGATGGGTTTCTTTTCACGCAAAATGATTTGCTGTGTTATTTCGATTATTCAACGGGCCTTTTCCTTCCTGTATGTACACATCCGGAATGTAAGCATACATTGGCAGGATGGAATTCAGACGAGTACGCGTCTATCCTCGATATGCTTAACGATTCATCAGTTTGTTTTGCAGCAAGAATGGGAAAGGCCTCTGATATGGGCATGAAACATCTGCAATGGAAGGAAAAAATATATTCCCTTGATTGCTGGATAGATCCTGTGAATGAAACCGGAGAAGTATGTATATATGAATCAACCGTAGACGGAGAGACAAGGCTTCTTGCATCGCCGGGAGAGATGCTTCCAGGGAACCAACAGGTTTCCTGCGGCGAATTCCTGATCAGTGAAGGTTATATGTATTTCCCGGTTGTTTCTGCTCCGTTTTCCTGGAACATTGAGGAAGACCAGGGAGCAGACAGTATCACCGAAACAGTGTATTTATTCCAGGTTTCATTAGTGAATGGTGAAACAGCAATCCTTCATTCTGTTTCTGCACAGAAGTGTTCCATGATTCTTTTGGGAATAGTTGATGATGTCCTGTATTACCGGTTGACTGCTGCGAATGGTTTTGTGCCTCTTGAACAGTGTGAGTCCGTTGATGAATGGCACGAGGGATATCAAAACAAAGCCCGGTCCTCGATCCTGGGAATCAGCACCAAGAACAGGGAGTCAATAACCCTGGATTCCCGTCTGTGTGACAGGGCATCATCACCGCTTGGTTTTTCTTTTGATACGGTAAAGGACGGAATTCTGTACAGTATCAACGCAGCAAGTGAAGACTCAGCAATGATTCTGGAATATGATTTGTGTCAACGAAAAATGAAAATGGAATATCCTTTCAGGTATGAAAGCCAGAAGGAACTGTATCCTTACCGGGTATTGACAGACGAGATGGTTTTGGCATTTGACTTTGAAACAGGCGAATTTGCACTGCGGAATCTTAAAACCGGGGAAATCAAAACATTGGCAATTCCCGGGATATGTATCCATGGAAACACAAACCAAACTGATTGGTATGACATTAACGGTATGAATATCCAGACGGATCCCATTGTACTGGATCATGTGTTCTCTGACGGACGGACTGTAAAAGCTTTCATTACAGCTGAAGAACTGCTGAAAAATAACCCGCAGATTCATGATTATACAAACGGAAGCCAATATTAATAATCTGCTTTCGATATAGAAGGACTTTCGTCCAGATATATAAACCAAAGAAAAGGAGGGTTTTGCGCATGGCAGTTCGATGCAGAGGTCCCGGTCAAAAAAAAGCTCCTGCAATAATCATGCTGGCGAAGCGGCATCGTAAAACGATGTGATTCTGCAGGAACAAATCAATTATACAACCGGACGAAAATTATTACAAGATTGTGAACTAAACTGATAATTAAGAGAGGTTATTTGTATGAAAAAAATGATTTGTATGGCGCTTTGCCTTTCTGTTCTGGTAACGCTTTTTATCGGGATTTCAGTTGCTTCTGCGGGGAGTGTAACTCCTAATTATTCGAGATCCGGAATAACTTGCAAAGCCAGTGTTACAGCAGAAAAAAGAGCAAACCAGTATGCCTACGCTGAAGTAAGTATGAAAATAGTTTTTGCCCGCGGTGTTGGTTTGTCAAATGAAGGCCAGACATATACAAGATCTGATAAGAGCAGTGCCTGGGCGGACAAGGTGAATCAAAGCAGAACGGTTACTGCAAGGGTCAGTTGTGACAATCCCAGGGATGAAGTCAGCAGTAAGTCCTTAAACGGCAAAACATCGTGGAAAAACGCGACTGATTAAACAATCCATTAATCGTGATAGGAACAATGATTTATATCTATTCTACAGGATTTGAAAAGGGAGGAATCTATTATGAAAAAAATAATCACAATTGTTCTTTGCCTGAGTATCTTATTGTCTTCGGTTGTTTCTGCATATGCTGCCACAGCCACCTGCAAGTCCGGTGAGGGGAAAGGGACATCGTATTATGCCACTGTAAGCATGGGCAAGAAAACCGGTTATTATGTGTATCTGAGCGTTTCATTAACGGGAACGTACAGACCGGATAAAAACTCAAGCACATATACCAGGAAAGATTCACAGTCAAGCGGTGGCGGTGATAATGAATCATATTCCGTTACGGCCCGTGTTACGGCCAAGGCGGATAATCATCTTCGGGTCAAACATGTTGTCAATGGATATTCCGGAGAGTATCGGCACAACTGACAGATTATCTGCAAAGTAGTATGGAGGAAGAAATACTGGTCATATGCGGATTCCTTGCGGAATTCGCATATGATCAGTTTCCTGTCGCCCGGTGGTTTTCAGATATGGAGGGTACTATTTATGAACAGAAAAAAGATCGGTTTGTGGCTTCTGGTGCTGGTTATGCTTTGCGGTATCATGCCGGGAGCCGGGGCAGAACAACCGGGCAGCCCGGCAATCAGTGCCGGTGACGTTAAGTATTTGCAGGACGGTTTTCTTTATGAACCGGGCGACAGGTCTCTGGTCTATTACTATGATTACGGCAGCGGGCTTCGTATGCCCTTATGTACACGTCCTAACTGTGACCATCAGCCGCTGATTGGGGTAGACTTGTTTACTTACGAAACCGTGCCGGAACTGATGAATGACAAGCAGTCCAGCTGTTATGCCGCCAAATTTGCGTTTGCCAGCGATCTTTACGGTTATACGTTATATGATAACAAACTCTATTTTTTCCCTTCATTCTGTCCGGGTGCCGAACCGGGAACCAATACTGTGCCGCTGTATGTTTCGGAAGTGGATGGAGAGACCCGGCTTATTACCGATCTCGGCTATCTGTTTCCCGGTAATGTTGAACCTGAGGTGATGGAAACAACAGCTTATGACGGATATCTTTATACTGCTTTTCGCGTAAGGAGGATTCTGAGTCCGGAAGAGGCAGAGTCAGAGGAGGTTTTCCCTGAAGAAATACAGTTGATCAAATGTTCCATGGTAACCGGTGAATCATCTGTTCTGGAATCATTCTGTGCACAGAGCTGCGAACTTGATTTCTTTGGCTTGTTTGATGGCATTCTGTATTTTAAGCTCAGTACTGCAGACGGCATGGCGCCGGGACAAACGCAACTGGATTATATGAGAGATATAAGAAGCAAAACCCGGTATTCTGTGCTGGGAATTAATGTGAAAACCGGAGAACGTGTTATTCCGGATCAACGGCTTTGCGACAGGAATCTGAATCACGGCGAATGCTTTGACATTGTTAAGGATGAAATTCTTTACAGTATAGTTCTTCCTGAATCAGAGGAAGATCCTGCTGCGCTGTTCCTTGGGTATAACCTGGAAACGCATGAGAATGTATTGGAATATACCTTTATGTATGATTATGGGACGGATTTCTTTCCTTACCGGGTTCTGACAGATGAGATCATGCTGGCATTCAATTACGAAACAGGTACTTTTGCTCTTCGGAACCTGAAAAGCGGGGAAATTATTCCGCTGCCTTTTCCGGGAGCCTGCAGCGACGGAAACGATGGCCAGACAGACTGGTATGATATGTTTGTAAAGTATTTCCAGACGAATCCATTGGTTTTTGATCATTGCTATTCAGACGGCACAGTAGATAAAGCATATATTTCAGCAGAAGAACTGCTGGGCGATGATCCGCAGGTGCATGATTTTATCGGAAGGTGAAAAAATGTGAAACTTGAGTTGAAGAACATATGTAAAAGCTTCAATGGAAGAAAAGTGCTGGAAGGGATTACTTTGTCCTTTCAACCGGGTATTTATGCGCTACTGGGACCAAACGGGGCAGGCAAGACAACATTGATTAACATCCTGATGCGCGATCTTCGGGAAGACAGCGGCGTCATTCTTGTGGACGGTGAAGTGCTTATACGGTCGACGGAACGATACAGGTCTCAAATTGGTTTCATGCCTCAGCAGCAACTGCTGCCCTCTTATTATTCCGCAGAACGGTTTTTATATTACGTAGCAGCCCTGAAGGGCCTGAACCGTTACACTGCTGAAAAGCAGATTCCGGAGGTTCTGCATATGACGAATATGTGGGACCGTAGGATGGATAAGTTGGGGAGACTGTCGGGCGGAATGAAACAGAGGATTCTGATTGCCCAGGCATTGCTGGGCAGCCCGGAATTGCTGATTCTGGACGAGCCCACAGCAGGACTGGATCCGAAGGAACGGGTTCGCATCCGAAACCTGATTTCCAGGATCAGTGCGGAACGGATTGTGCTGATTGCGACCCATCTGGCTTCTGATGTGGAGTGTATTGCGAGCCGGTTGCTGTTCCTGAGACAAGGGAAACTGATTGATAATATTTCTCCGGATGAAATGGGCATACGACTGAAGGATAAGGTATATGAATTTTCCATCAATTCCGAAGAGGCGGACACCTATCTGGACGACAGTCGGGTTTCTGCCATGATGCAGGAAAGCAGCGGAATCCGTGTACGGATGGTGACTGATACGCCTCCTCTGAAAACAGCTGTTTCTGTAACGCCTCATCTGGAGGATATGTATCTTTACTTGTTCAGAGAGGATGTGTGAGTGATGCGCACATTTTCTGTTTTCCGCCATGAATGGGTACGCATTTCGCGCCAGAAGACTGCAGTTTTGCTGATGCTGCTGGTTGCAGTACTGACAATCCCGCTGTGTGCAATTGTAAATACGGCGAACAGATTAACTGCATATAACCATATCAGCCGGATGGTTACGGAATATGCTGAGGAAGAACGCCAGGTTTTTCTCGAGGATTACGCACAAAAACTTAAAATGGAAATGGCGATGGACTGGCCGGATGAACAGACAAAGCAGGAATGTGCTGATCTGGTTTCCGGGGGCAGGCTTCCAGCGGATTTTTTTGATCAAAGGGATTATGAGAAGGAAACGGAGCATGTATTACGGGATATCCAGGGTGTTCTGAATTATGCCGGATATCTGGAGGAAATACAGAGCCAAAGCAAAAAAATGAGCCTGTTGACAAAATTTTCCTCCTCCCGGGATTATAATCAGGAGAATATTGTCAAGACTGCAGCAGATTACCTTCCACTGGAGAATGTTCAGCCAACATGGGATACAAACGCCGGGGTGATACTGTTCCAGAAGTCTGTACCCGCCATGAGCTGGCTGCTGTGTATTGGTGTGTTGCTTGCGGGCTTGGTTGTATATACAGCTGAACGCCCCTCTCTTCAACTGTTGAAGAGCATGAAAAAGGGGACAGCAGCTTTGACGATGTCTAAGCTGTTTTGCCTGCTTTTGCTGACCATCGGGATGACAATTGTGTCTGTAAGTGTGGCACTGATTTTTTCCAGTGCGATGTATGGATTAGGAGACCTGCTTCGTCCTGTGCAATCTGTTTTTATGTCCTGTCAATACAGGATCAATGTACTGCAATATCTGGTTTTTCGGGCTTTGCTTCTGCTGCTTGTCGAATGCCGGTTTGCCTTTGCTGTCTTTCTTCTCTGCCTTTTGTTCAGCAGAGTCGCTTCTGTGGTTTTTGCTTCTGTCATTGTCATAGCTGCCGGCGCATTTATCCGGATGACCGTTTCTGCTTTCAGTCCGCTTGGTTTTCTCCGGACGGGCAGTTTGTTCAGCGGGTTGAGCGGAGAAACGGAACCGGCGGTATATCAGAATATTAACTGCTTTGGCATGCCGGTCCGGTTGATCAGGGTCTATTGCGTTTTCTCCCTGGTACTCATGTTTCTGGCTGGTTTGCTGATTCTGCGAATATCTGTCTGTACAATCAACGGCGGTAACAGTATTCGGCTGTGCCGGGACGGGAAAAAAGGAAAAGAGAGTGCTGCACCTGCCGGTTCGTTGGCGTCTCATCAGATCTGGCGCCATATGATTGGACAGCGGGGGATTGCCATTTGCATATTGACGCCGCTGCTTGCTGCTCTGTGTATGTTCATTTTCCCGGAACACATGAATATCACGGAATGGCACCTGCGGTCTGTGATTGAAAAAGCACGGATACAAAGTGATCCTGGCGCATGGCTGGACAATGAGATGGAAAAGGCTGACACTGGTGAATATCATGACACTATGCGGTATTATGCCCTTGAACACGCATCAGAATTGTATCAAAGTGCAACAGAGAACCGGTCATATAACGCGAAGTTTATATTCGGCGCTGGTTATGAGAGACTGATAAACGGCACGTTCCGGTCAAATGGGTTCCTGATTATGGTGTTGGCTGTGATATTGTTCAATGTGCTGACAGCACGGGAGAATATTGATGATCTGCTGGATACTATTCCGCATGGATACAGGAAGCGTAAGCAGTATACCTTCCTGTGCAGAAGCACTGTGATTTTGCTGGTTTATCTGACTGCAGCCTGCGCAGAGTTCCTGCAGATCAGTAATGAGTTTTCCCTGCCGGAGCCATTTGCGGGGGCTGTTTCGGTAGAGATATTATGGAAATACCCGGTGTTCAGTATTGCAGGAATCCTTGCTTTCCTCCAGATAATACGTTTGACTGTTCTCTGCTTGCTGTCATTTGTGCTGGTGCGACTGGAAAGACGCGGGCAAATTATTCAGCTTACAGTTTCTTTGGTTTTTGCTGTACTGCCGCTGATCCTGATGCGGATCAATGCTTTTTCCTATTTTATCTAGAAAATGATAAAAGGATTATAATCTGTAAATGAATGCTGCATATTGCTGAATGAAGAAAACGTCCTTCGGGACGTTTTCTTTACGGGAGGCGTTTCCTGAATTGACAGGGGCGGGACGCCATGGTAGGATGAAAAATGTTCGGACAGGTTTACGCAATATACAGGGCTTTTTTCAGAGGAAAAAC
>CACZOS010000318.1 GCA_902782815.1 uncultured Lachnospiraceae bacterium
CCTGCAGCGGCCAGCGCTTATTTCGCCTATCACTATCTCCAGCAGCAGGGCCGCAATTATTCCGGAAAGATCCTTCTGATCGATTACGGCGGAGGAACCCTGGATATCACCCTGACCGATGTCCTCTCCAGAGAGACGGACTCCCGGGAGGATTCCGCTGCCATGGAAATCAGGATACTGGAGCGGACCGGAGCAGGAGAAAATGAGACGGGAACCCTGGGGGAGGCCGGTATCGTCTACATGGAAAAGGTCATGGGGGCGGCCATTGTGACCTCCGGTCTGGCGGAGGATGAGGAAGAGCTCAGAAATAATCCTCTTTTCAGCCGTGCCGTGGATGACCTGGAGGCCCAGCTCCAGTCCCGGACCCAGACCGTGGCCGACGCCTACGATGAATTCGGCCTGGATGATCTGAGCGACCTGGATGAAGAAGATGACGAATTCACTACCATCTTTTACCGGGGTGAGGAAGTCGTTATCACCTACTCCCTTATGCTGAGGATTTACAAAGAAGAGATCTATGACGTGCTGGATAAGCAGCTTCGGATCATCATGGCTTATATGGACCAGCACGGAATAGATTATATGGATCGGGACAAGGATAATTTTAAGATCGTCCTGGTGGGAGGATTCTGTAATTTCTGCCTGGTGAAAAAACAGGTGGAGGAAACCTTCTCCTTCGCCGTCACCGACGACAGGAGGAATCAGGGGATGATTTCCAGCAGGGAGGACAGGGAGAAAGCCATTTCCTACGGGACCGCCCTTCTGGCAAATGACCTGATCGATATTCGTCATACCGCCCCATACTCCCTGGGGGTTCATGCGGTATATACAAACAATGAACTTTGTCTGGATTATGCTTTCCGTTACCGGCAGGATATCGAGTGTGACAAGGCATATTTCCCCAAGGATCTGAACGGGGAACACATTCCCTATGTAGTCCGCAGCGGGGGGATATCCAGATTGATCATAAACTCCTGTGAGGATGATAAAGCTGTGCGGACCATCCGGCTTAAACCGGAGTTCGAGAGCCGGCTTAAAAACATCATCAAAAATCCCAGAGGAACGGCGGTCATCGGCTTTTCCCTGGATAATTCCGAGGTACTGAGCATCCACATCCGGGAGTATGATTTTCTGACCAAAAAGGTTAGCGAAGAGGATAACTGTATAGAGCTGACCAGGCTGAGTGAACTGATGAACGAGGATTAGAGCCATGAGATGTAGAGTATGTAATCATGAATATGATGAGAAACTGTCCAGCTGTCCCAACTGCGGATTCCTGACCCTGCGGATCACGGATTTTCCGGAGACGCAGGATTTCGGAGCCTCCATGGTAAGGCAGTACAGGCAGATCTTTCTCGATGCATTTTCCATCAGGATCCGCCTTTACGGCTATGATAAAAATCTGACTTTAAAGGAAGAAAAGGAGATCGACATCACCCGTTTCCCGGAAATCGAACCGGAAACGAACTACTGGCTTGAGAATCCGGTCTGCCATAAGGATAAAGGAGATGGTCTGATCCGGCTTCCCGTGGTCATCACGAGAAATCAGGAGACTATGGAGACCAGTCTGGCGGCAGACATCAGCGGACTCGGAGAAAATTTTCATCTGGGCCTGCGGATCAGCGGAGAAATGCAGGCCTGCATCCTTTTTGGGGATGAGGAGCTCTATGTGCAGTCCGAGCCTGTTGACATCATGTGAGGAGGGGGAGAACGATGGAGAAAGACAATATCCGGCAGCAGGATCCGTTCTCTGCCTATGGGAAGAAGAAGATCGTCCTTAAGGACGGAAGAGTATACACCGGGAATATCCTGAGGCTGGCCCATGGCAAAGTGGAGCTGGTGGTTTCCCTGGATAAGGAGGATATCCTGGAGATCAGTCCTCTGAATAAGGAATCCGGAGGTGAGGTTAAGGCATCCCGGGAAAGCGGAAAAGAACAGCTGGCCAGGGCTATTGCCGATATGTTCGGAGAAGAAGATCAGGAGGCCGGAGAGGATAAAGAGCATGAGGAGGAGATTCGCTGGTATCTTCATCCTCTGACCAAACCTGAGCCCAAACCCGAAAGGGATCGGGGAAGAGAGCAAGGTAAACAGCCGGAAATCACAGTTCCGGCAGCTGAGGCAGAGAAAGAGGAAAAACCTGCCGGGGGTATTCCCCGGTCGGACGACCCCTATGTGATGCTGGATGAGAAACATTTTCCGGACCAGAACTTTCTGGCCTGTCTCAGGGAGGCTTTTGATCCGGGGGACGAAGGGAAGATCCTTCGATCTTCGGTCACCAAGATAACCGTCCGTAAGAAAGGAATTCTGGATCTTACCGGAATCGGCTGGTTCGGAGACCTTGTTACCCTGGACTGTGCCTTTAACGGGATCAGTGAGCTGGATCTTAGCGGAAACAGCAGGCTGGAGCGTTTAAACTGCGCCAACAACGAGCTGAGCCGGCTGGAAATATCCCGGAACGGGAAACTTAAGAGACTCCATTGCAATGCCAACCGGCTGACCGGCCTGGATCTGCCCAGGAATGGGAGTCTGGAGATGGTGAATTGCGTAAAAAATCAGATCAGCAGCCTGGATCTGTCCGGCACCGGACTAAAGGAATCCGGGGTTAATGCAGACAGCAATGTCTCGCTGATCACCAGCATGTGACTAATTTTTTTCGAAATGTTACGAATTTGTTAAAAAATATTGATTTTTTGTTTAATGTATGTTAAGATAATTATCGAACGACAGATTAAAGTTGTAAAGGAGTTATCTGAACATGCATTTAAAAAGCGTTATCCATAAAGTCTCTTTATTAACCCTCACAGTTGCCATAGCCTTTGGTCTTCTGGTTTTCATGCCGGCAGTCCGTACCGAGGCGGCCGTCGCACCCGCGGC
>CACZOS010000319.1 GCA_902782815.1 uncultured Lachnospiraceae bacterium
CCTAATGCGGAGGGGGAAAATGAAGTGACTATGAATGACCTGATCAAAGCCAGTCTCCGTATGCGTCCAAACCGTATTATTGTAGGAGAGGTAAGAGGCGCGGAAGCCCTTTCCATGCTTCAGGCGTTCTCCACCGGGCATAACGGATCTTTGAGTTCTATTCATGCCAATTCCGCCGGGGATGCCCTGTCACGGCTTGAGACCATGACCCTTATGGGCATAGATCTGCCGCTGAGAGCCATCAGGGGACAGATCGCGTCTTCCATCGATCTGGTGGTCCATCTGGGCAGACTGAAAAACGGTGACCGGCGCCTGCTGGAGATCATTGAACTGACCGGGCTGGAGGGGGAAGATTACCGGATCCACCCCCTGTTTTTGACCCGGCAGGGTCGACTTGAGCCCGTGGGTTTACTGGAGAAAACCAGTCAGCTTGATGCTTACGGGGAAAGGGAGAATTATGAGAGGGGGATGGAGAGATACAGATGCATGATATATGGAGAACCGCAGGCAGATGGGTGAGCAGATGGCTCCCCGGAGAGATCATCATCTGCCTGCTGGCTTTTCTCTGGTATGACAGTCCGGTATGGATCATCTTTCTTCAGTTTCTGCTTATCCCTTACGGAATCTTTTCCGGGGAGAGGATCAACCGTAAACGGAGGCAGGAATATGAGAAAGGATTCTATGATTTTCTCCAGTCCCTGCTGCCCTCCCTGCAGGCGGGGTATTCCCTGGAGAATGCCTGTGCAGCCGCCTACCGGGAGCTGAGGGGATTAAACGGAGAGAACCATGCTTTTGTGGTCTGTCTGGCACAGATCGTCCACGGGATCGAGGTTCATATTCCCCTGGAGGATCTTTTCCATGAGATGGCCGAAGTCACCTGTAATGAAGATATTCATCAGTTCGCTGTAATCCTGGAGATTCTGAAGACCATGGGCGGGAATTCCGTGGAGGTTCTGCGGAATTCCATGGTAAGGATCCGGAAAAAGATGGAGACGGCGGAGGAGATCCGTACCCTTTTGAGCGGGAAGATCTATGAGAAGAACCTTATGCTTCTTATGCCTTTTTTCATGATAGCTTATCTGAGGATAAGCAATCCCTCCTACCTGGACCTTCTTTACCACAGCCCGGCCGGACAGGTTGTGCTTACTGCGGCTCTTCTGGGAATTCTGGCCTGTTTTTACTGGGGGGAGAGGATCATGAAGATTGCCGGATGATGCAGGTTTTGTCTCCGGACATGTCTCCGGACAGGAATCTCCGGAGGAACTGAGGACAGGTAAGGAGGATGATCTTGAATAAAAGGAAAGCAGTAAAGGAGACCGGGACCCGGGGAAGCAGGCTTGCCTCGGGGATACTGAGACGGCTTCCTCCGGGAATAAAAAAGAGATGGGACCGCCATCTGGAAAGTACTTTTCGTGACCATACAGTAAACGCAAGAGAAAACCGCATCGCTATGGAAGAGTTTCAGCTCAGGCAGATCGCTATCCTTTATCGCGGATTCTTTTTGTTTATTGTGATGGTTATTTTTTTGTCCTTTTCTTCCTTTGTGACCTCCCGGTTTATTTTCAGGAGAAATCTCTTTGGTCAGGGGGAGAAGGAAATCAGGTTGAAAGTAGATTATGAGGGGAAAAAAGAAGAGATTTCCCTTCTTCTGGAAGAACGGAAACTGACCGCCCCTGAAGAGAAGGAGATCATGGATGCTTTTTTCCGGAAACTGGCTGCCGAGATCAAGGGAGATAACCTTTCACTCAGGAAGGTGAATAAGGCTCTTGATTTCAAAGACCGGGTCGACGGATATCCCTTTTCGATCAGCTATGAGCCCCAGGATAGCTCGCTGATCAGCTGGGACGGTAAACCGGGAGAAAAGGCCTTGGCCCTCGGAAAGGGGGAGAAGATCAGGACCTGGATCCGGGCGGAAGCTTCCTATAAAGATTATTCCGCCGTAAGACAGATCGGGATAACCCTTATTCCTCCGCAAAAAGTGAGTCTGAGTCCTGTACAGCGTTTTCAGGAGATGCTGGCAAGAAGAGAGTCTTCATCCAGAAACAGGGAGGATTTCATTGTGGATTCCGCCTGGGAGGGAGTCAGTGTGAAGGATGCTTCACGGGAAAATCTGTGGAAGATTCCCCCCCTGATTCTTGCAATCACCTTGCTGCTGGTGGTTATGGGACACACTTCCATCCGGGAAAGAGAACAGATCAGACATAAACAGAATATGCAGGACTTTCCTCTTATTGTCCATCTGCTGACCCTCTATATGGGAGTCGGTCTCTCCTTTCCTTCCGCAGTCTCCCGTATTTGCAGCGATTATGAAAAGAGAAGGAAGACAGATGGGGAAAGGTATGCCTTCGATCAGATCAGGCTGATGGATCACAGCCTTCACATGGGCTTAAGACCCATGGAGGTCTGTCTCGAGTGGGGGGAACATTTTCGGGAGAGGGCATACGCCAGGTTTGCCATGCTCCTGTCCCAGAGTTTCTCCAAAGGAGCCAAAGAGCTCCGTTTTATGATGGAGAAGGAGCAGGAGGATGCCTTCCGGCAGCAGATTGACTTTGTACGCAAAGAGGGGGAGGAGGCCTCAACAAGACTGGTCTTCCCCATGGTGGCCCTCCTGTTTATTATCATGGCTCTCATCATGTTTCCTGCTTTCATGCAGTTTTACGGAATGTAGGCACATGAATGGCCGGTGAGACCTTCCCGGGTATATCTTGCGGGGAATACCCGGATCATACTGAAGAAAACCCTTATCCCGCCTGATCATCAATGTAACCTGAAAACCGGTTGGAGATGATTTTACTGTAATATTCCGGAACAGGAGGTGAGGGTATGTTTCGTCGTTTTTTGGAGGATGAAAGTGGTATGGGCGTTGTAGAGGTCATTTTGATCATCGTGGTCCTGATTGGGCTGGTCATTATCTTCCAGACCAATATCAAGAGCGTTGTTGCTTCGATCTTCAAAACCATCGAATCTAATGTCGGAAAGATTAAATGATCAGTCCGGCCAGATCAGCGTATTCCTTTCCCTGTTGTTTTTCCTGATGCTGGGTATGAGTGTTCTGGTATTCGGCGGTATGCGGGAGTACGCCAAAAGTTCATTGGCGGAAGAATCCTTTGATCATGCCGGGGAGGATGTTCTGGCCCAATATGACCGGGCCCTGTTTCAACGCTATCATGTTTTCATGATGGACCCCAGAGAGGAAGCTCATATCGAAGAGGATGGGAAGGCTTCCGCGGAGGAAGTCTTTGCCACCGGCAGCTTTTTCAGGGGAATGGAGGCAACGATCAGTATGGAGTCCAATGAGAAGGCTTTGGATGATGACGGAAAGGCATTGCTGAATCAGATCAGGAAATGGGAGACCTTAAGGGGAATAAAAAAGATACCGGATGCGATAAAGGAATTGCTGAAAAGCACAGAAAAGAAGTCGGTGGAAAAAGCCCTTTCCGGTGTAGAGGAGGAAAGGAAGACAGAGGAGGATCCGGACCGGGAGAAAGAGAGAGGACCGGAAACCGAGGAGGAAAAAAGGACCAAAAAAACATGGAGAGAATGGAAGGAGGTGTTGGAAAACATCCTGGATTCCGGGATCCTTCTCTATGTCATCGAAGATCAGGACAGGATATCCTCTCTTCAACTGTCGTCCCTTAAGGATCTTCCCTCGAAGGAAATCCGTGGAAATGAGTTATTCTCATCCTTTGATCATCTTTCTCTCACCGGCTTATCCCAGCTGAAGGAATTATGCCGCAAGGGACTGAAGGTGGACAGAAACAGCAGTCTGCTGTCTTCTGACGCCTGCCTCATCCCTTATATCTTTGAATGTTTTACCCACTACCGGAAAGGGGAGAAGGGGGATAAAACCCATTGCCTTCACTATGAGATCGAGTACATGCTGGGGGGAAAGACAAAGGATAAAGCAAATCTGAAAGTTGTGGCAGATCAGATTTTCCTGCTCCGTTTTCTTGTCAATTACGGATATGCCGTAACCAATCCGGAGATTAGGGGAGAAGCGGAAGCCATGGCTGCGATACTGTCCGGGATTCTGGGATTCCCGGAGGGAGAAAAAGCCGTAGCCTCACTGTTGATCGCCTCTCTTTCTTACGGGGAGTCCCTGCTGGAGGTAAGGGCATTGTTCTCCGGGGAGAAGGTGGCTCTGGTCAAATCCAGGGACAGCTGGAATCTGAGTTTTACCAATGCGGCGGCCAAGCTTGCCGGACACTCGGCAATAAAAAAAGTGAAAAACGGAGCCGGCTACGAGCAATATCTGGCAGGGCTTCTGATCTTACGTACCGGGAGCCGCAGGCTGCTGTATCGCATGATGGATCTCATGCAGATCAATGTGGCTCTGGATGAACCCGGCTTTCTGATAAAGCAATGTATATCTTCTTTCAGCTGGAAGGGCAGTTTTACCTGGACTCCCTTTTTCCGCAGAGTCATCGGCTTTGGACTGGTTCCATCTGAAAAATATACTTTGGAGATTGAGAAAACCCTGTTTTATGACTAGGGAAACTGTGTACAGCAAAACAGGAGAGGGGGGTGGAAAAATCATATCACTGCTTAGGAAAAGCAATCAAATCATCAAAAAGAAATGGGCTCTCCAGGCACAGGCTCGAGATAAGCAGTCAGGAAATGATCTCTGCCCCCTTTCGGGCAGGAGCGGGTCAGCAACAGTGGAGGCTGCCCTGGTCCTGCCATTTTTTCTGAGTGCCCTGTGCACCGTACTTGTGATCGCCCAGTTTATCCTGGCAGAAACAGCCATAAGTCATGCGCTACTGCAGACAGCCAGGGTATGTGCCAGGCAGGAATCCCGTCCTCCCGGCGGGAACGGATCACTTTCCGGAAAAGAGTCTTCTCTGAAGAAGCTGGGGGGTATTGTGGAAACCGGGCTGGTTTTTTACGGATTTCTGGATGAGACTGCGGTCAGTTCTTCTTATGTGGCGGGAGGGAGGAAGGGTATCCTTTTATCCTCTGATCAAGAGGAGGACAGGATCGTACTTAAGGCAAGTTATATCCTGAAGGTTCCCGTGCCCTTTTTCAGGTTGTTTTTTCTGAAACATACCCAGACCATTTCCTGCAGAAAATTCACCGGTTATACTCTTCATGATTCCGACAGGGAGGGGGAGGGTGACGGGGAATCGGTTTATGTGGCTCAATACGGCAGAGTGTATCATACCAGCCTTTCCTGCAGCCACCTGACCATCCATATCAGCGATCCGTCAAGGATAAAGAAGATGTTGAAGTCCTCCCGTTACAGACCTTGCGAAAAATGTATGAAAAAAGGGCAGATGCCCGGGGAAATATATATCACAAAGGACGGGGACTGCTATCATTCCACTTTGTCATGCAGCGGCTTAAAGCGGGCAGTTACCGTAAAGAAAAAGAGTGAGATTGAAGGGATGAGGATATGTTCGGAATGTGGAAAAATTCATGGGGAAGACCATGGAAAAGACTGAGGAAGCGGGCAGGAGAAGAAGCAGGTGCCGTGGTCATTGAAACTGCGGTCATCATTCCCATGATATGGATGATGATCATGGGAAGTATCTTTCTGCTTTTTTTCTTTTTTGACATGGGGGTTGTCCGGAGCCAGACCATCCGTATTGCTGAGAAGACAGCGAAGGAATGGAGGGACCCGGACCATAAGACCCCGGCGGAATATGAAAATATGCTCCGGGAGGAGCTGGACCGCCGGCTGATCCTGGCAAACTCCGGGGAAGAGACGGTGAAGATATCCTTCGGGAGGGTGACTGTCAGGACAAAGATCTTTTTTCTGATGGGGGGTAAAGGGCTGACCTTTTCCGCCAGGGCCGGGGCGGCAACAGACACCCGTGAAAACTGGGTCCGGATCATTTCCGACGGACATGATTCCGGCGGAGGAAGTCAAAGATAAACGATCAGCCGGGAACGCCAGTAACCGGAAAGGGGGGAGACGACAGTTTGCGGACAGAAAAGGAGGATCTTCACGAATATAAGGTTTTTGATTTTGAGGGTAACGATTATTTTGCCCTGACGGAATATCCTATGATCAGACGAAACAAACCCTCATCCCTCCTTTCCCTGCAGATCAGGGAAACCGATGGGACGAAAAGGGTTTACTATGAGATCTCCGGAAGACGTCCTCTTGATCACTGGGAAAGAGCGGAGACACCGGGCTTTCAGACCTGCAGGCTCCTGTTGGAAAG
>CACZOS010000320.1 GCA_902782815.1 uncultured Lachnospiraceae bacterium
GTAAATCCGCTTGGGGATGCGTTTTTCACCGCTTTGTTTGGCCCACTGGAGCGCATTTTTCAATTTCCTGTCACAGGGCCGGATAGCAAAGAAACGCTTATAGGGATGAACCAGAAGCTCTATGTATTCCGTATCCAGCTTATTGACGGCTTCAGAGGTAAAAGTGATGAACTCAAGCGTGAAGGAAATGCTGATTTTTCTTCTGCTCTCAAAAAACTGTGACTTGGCAATCTCATATCCCCTCAGGTCAAAATCCCCTTCGCTCGGCTTCACATTCACTGCCTGGGTTCCCACATCTTCCTCATAAATACTGCCGCAGGCAGCAAGATAGTCCTTCGGCTTGAACCCGGACCATCTCGGATTGACGGAAACGAAGCCCTTCAGGATTCCCTCCTGAATGACAGTAAGCTGAGGCAGGATGCCGCGGGTTTTGTACCTGGCATTTCGCAGCAGGTGCTGGACGGCGATAAAGTCATCCCTCGAAATGATTGCTTCATGATGGTTTCGCTGCAGGTACTGATTGCGGTCCTGCCGGTTCTTTTTGGATTTGTGGTCGAGATAATTGGGCGTCCAGGTCTTTCGGGAGAGGACATCCCCGCAGTGCCTTTCATTGGTAAGCTGATCCAGGATAGTCCCGACGGACCAGGTAATATTCCCCTTTTTGGTGCGCCGCTCCAGTCCGGTAAGCTTATCCGCGATCTGCTGGCAGGTATATCCGTACAGGTACATAAAAAAGATCAGCCGTACGGTCAGGGCTTCCTCTTCATTGATGACAAGGTTCCCGTCCTCGTCCTGGTCATAACCTAAAAGAGGTGGCGTCAAAAAGATCCCCCGCCTGAAACGCATTTCAACAGAGGAGTTCATGATCTCGCTTTTGGTATGGCTTTCCTCCTGGGCAAGCGTCGCAATGAACGCAAGGCTCATGTCGGAATTGCCGTCGAGTGTGTAAATATGCTCTGTTTCAAACATGACGCCGATCGGTGGCTTCATGGCGCGCAGCTGCCGGATATAGCTGATACAGTCAACGATATTCCTGGCAAAGCGGGAGACGCTTTTGGTCAGGATCAGGTCGATTTTCCCGGCCTTGCAGTCTTCGATCATACGCAGGAAGGAATCGCGGTGCATCAGGGAAGTGCCCGATATCCCCTCATCCGCGTAAATATCCACCAGTTCCCAATTAGCGTGCCGGCTGATCACATCCTGGTAATGGTTCTTCTGTAATTCATAGGATGAAGTCTGCCGGGGATCATCTGTGGAAACCCTCGCGTAAACAGCGACTCGCTTTGTCTGGATGTCGTCTTCCAGACGGATCGCCGCTATGGCGGGAATGACATCGAGCTCGTCTTCGCTGATACCTTTATAACGTTCCCTGATCTTCGCCTTCTTATCCGCAGTTTTTGAAAGCTGCTCTTCCCGTTCCCTCATGCCAAAAGCCCCTTTCCTGATGCTGCGGTTATTATATTTTTTTCATAACAAAAAGAAAATGGACTGCAGGGCGGCTTATCACCCTACAGTCCATATTTAAGAGCATGGAATAGTATTTATCTGAAAATTGTTTAAAAACCTATTTTGCCCGTAGTCCTTCTTTTATTTCGCGTGCCGTTCTAAGGATCAGACGTTTTTCTGAATCGCTGCAGTCAATCAGGAGTTCTTTTAATTCCCGGTCGAACAATGATGACGTCTCAGAATTCTCGGTCTGAAGCAGCCAGTCGGAAGACACATGGAGCGCATCAACCAGCCGGATGAAAACATCCAGGCTGATATTTGTCTTTCCGTTCTCAATATCGCTCATGTGGGAAACGGAAATCTGAGTTTTCTCCGAAAGTTCACTCTGGCTGTATTTCCTGGCGCGGCGAGCCTGGCGGACACGAAGACCGAATTGAATTCGTCTCTCGTTCATATGACACCTCTTCGCCTACCGTGTATGTTGTAATGATATTTTATCTACTACAGGCTAAATTATGAATAGGCTATAGACGAAGTGAACTTCGCCTCCAGACTATATAAGCAAAAATATAGAAAGGAGGATGTCACATGAACATCAACTATCAACTCATCGGAAAGCGTATCAGTGAGGCACGCAGAGATCTTGGTATCACGCAGGAGGAGCTGTCCGTTACTGCGGATGTCAGCGCACAGTATATTTCTCACATCGAAAACGGCAAGAAAAAAGTCAGCCTTAAGGTTCTTGCAGCCATCTGTGAAGGCATGGATGTCTCCATGGATGAATTGGTTTTTGGAACAGCCCGGCCTCCGAAAGCCCCGGAAGATGAATGGACACAGCTGCCCTTAGACCTGAGCCTTTATGAGCGGGAAGTTGTTTTTCAGACGGCGACAGCAGTTAAAAAAATACTCCGGATGTATGAAACAATCCGATAAGAAATTCAGGCCGAGAAAACCATCCAGTCTTTCCGGTTTCATACTGTAGAGGGTTGCATATGTGGTATACTACAATACAGCCTAATCA
>CACZOS010000321.1 GCA_902782815.1 uncultured Lachnospiraceae bacterium
ACAAAGAAGCTGTTAAGGTTGAAAAAGAAATAGCAAAGAACAGGAACAATCTGATGGCGGCAGCCAGAAACGGCGACGAAGAAGCCATGGAAAGCCTTACCATGGAAGACATGGATACCTATTCCATGATATCACAGAGAATTGCTACAGATGATATTTTAACCATTGTAGATTCCTATTTTATGCCCTATGGGATTGAATGTGATCAATATAATGTTCTGGGGGAAATTCTGGATTTTTCCACCAGCATAAACAGCCTGACAGGTGAAGAAATTGTTCAGTTTACGCTGGAAAGCAATGATATGCAGTATGATGTCTGCATCAACCGGAAAGATCTTCTGGGAGACCCAAAGGTAGGAAGAAGATTCAAAGGAAACGTGTGGCTGCAGGGACAGATGCATTTTTGAATATAAGGATCGAGTCAGAAATGATGGTTACTGTTCACAGTTCCTCTGACTTTTGAATTGCATTCGGCAATTATACTCAGAACATAAAATTAATGAAAAATATGCATAAAAGGCAGCCTTTTTGATAAAAGGGCTGCCTTTTGTAAACGCTTTTGACGGGGATACAGGGACAGGTTCCGCGTTCCATCCTTCCAGGATAACAAAAAAAGAGTCATTTATTAACTGATAATAAGTGTATTCAGGAAAAGATTTCAGAGCAGAAAAAACATATAATGAATGATATCAGAGTCAGGCGGTTTTGAAAGCTGCGAAACACTTTTTTTCGGCGTTAAAGCATCAGGAAGGAAAAAGTTATGCCGGAGATGGATGGATTTCAGATAACGATACAGCAGAAACTTCGCGGAGAGGAACGGCTGGAGCTTCCGCTGCAGATTTTTTATGTCGTTTCGGGGAATGCAGTGATGACGTTCCGGAACCGGAAATATGAAATGGGTCTGGAAGATCTGATCCTGGTCAACGGAATGGAACCCTACTGCCTGAAGACGAAGCAGGACGGAGTCATTTGTACGGTTGCCATAGACTACGGTCTGATTTCACGGATGACTGCGGACAGTATGGTGGTCATGTCCCTTAATTCCCTGGAGATTCCTAACCGTCCGTATGCGGATATCCGCGAAATATTCCGGGAACTGGTGTTTTTTGAGGTAATGGGAGAGACACGGACTCGCTGTCGAAAGATGAGCAGGCTGTATGAACTGCTGGATATCTTGTTTTTACACTGTTCAGAATGGGGAAGCCGCCGGGCAGAGAGAGGAAGAGGAGATATTTCGGATTCGGAAAAACTGATGCGGATCCTTTCGTATGTAAATGCTCATTATCGGGACTCACTGAGCCTTCGCGAACTGGCGGAATCTATGTTTACTTCCACTTCCACCTTATCGCGGTTTTTTAAAAAACAGACAGGGTATTATTTCGCTGTATTTCTGAATCAGGTACGGCTGGCTCATGCGATGACCGAGCTGACCGATACGGAAAGGAATATCACCAAAATCGCGATGGACTGCGGCTTTTCCAATGCGTCAGTGTTTTCAAAACTGTTTCATGATGCGTATGGGATAGCGCCGCTTGAATACCGCAGGAAAATGGCAGAGAGATCCGCTCGTCAGGAAATATTGAATCAGGAACTAAGGGAACTGCTGGCAGGCAGACTGGAGGAGATCCGCCCGCAGACAAAACAGATCCTTCCGGAAGGAGATATCGCGGTGCCGATTTCGAAGGGAAAAGAATTTCGGAATCCCTGGAACATTGTCCTGAACATGGGGTCCCTCTCGACCCTTACAAGAGCCAATGTCCAGTATCATCTGCTGAACATGGCAAAAGACCTTCATATGTCTCATGTGAAGATCTGGTCGGTTTTTTCAAAGGATCTTCGAATCACGGACGGAAAAACCAGAGGGTTCTACAATTACAGTCTGGTGGATACCGTACTGGATGTGATCGTGGAAAACCAGATTGCAGTATACTTTGATTTCGGAAGCCGTCCGGATGTGATCATTGCATCTGGGGATAATAAATTGGTCTCTGAGGATGTGGGGATCACCTTTGAAAGCCGGGAACTCTGGGAGGATCTGTTTGAAGATTTCATACGGCATCTGGTCCATCGGTACGGTCGGGAGGAGATCGGGAAGTGGATCTTTGATTTCTGTGAGGATCCCACCTTCGGAGGACACAGTGCGTATTATAAAGATCCGGAATATGATTATCAAAATGTTTATGAATTTGCATACAGGACGGTACGGAGAATTTCACCCTCCTCGAAGATCGGTGGACCGGTCGGTCTCCCGAACAGTCCCGGAAATGAGATTGGGGTTTTCCTGAAAAAGTGCAGCGAATCCGGTATGTATCCGGATTTTGTATCGATACCTCTGCTCCCGTATATGCCTGACCCGGAGGGAGAACATTTTTCAAGAAATCCGGATCCTGAATTTGAGATCCGGCAGTTGAAGATGGTAAAGGATGTGATCGGGCAGATATGTGGCAGAGACATTCCATTATATGCATGTGACTGGAATC
>CACZOS010000322.1 GCA_902782815.1 uncultured Lachnospiraceae bacterium
GCCCTTCTCTGTGCGGTCTGGTTCCTGACAAGATAGAAAATAACAAGCATTCATATATAGGAGGATCATCATGAATAACAGAACAGAAAACCCGATTTTACAGGTAAAGAATTTACATTTCAGATATAACGATGAGAAAGAAACATTAAAAGGGATAAACCTGGACATTTACGAAGGCGAAAAGATCGCCGTCCTGGGATCCAACGGAGCCGGAAAGTCCACCTTCTTTTTAAATATCAACGGCGTCCTCAAGTCTTCGGAAGGAGAGATCTGCTACCGGGGCAGGACCATAGACAAAAAAAGCCTGAACGAGCTGAGGAAAAATGTGGGCATCGTTTTCCAGGATGCCGATAACCAGATCATCGCCTCCACGGTGGAAGCGGAGGTATCCTTCGGCCCCATGAACCTGAAACTCCCCCGGGAGGAGGTTATCGCCCGTATAGACAAGGCCCTGGCCTACATGAACATCTCGGACTTCCGGAAGAGAGCTCCCCATTATTTAAGCGGGGGGGAAAAGAAAAGGGTGAGTATCGCGGATATCATCGCCATGGAATCCGAAGTGATCATCTTTGATGAGCCCACGGCAGCCCTGGATCCCCTGAATGCGGCCATGCTGGAGGAAGTTCTGGGCAAGATGAGCGAAGAGGGAAGGACCATGCTGATCTCCACCCATGACGTGGATTTCGCCTACCGTTGGGCTGACCGCGCGGTGGTCTTCAGCAACGGGCAGATCATCGCCGACGACACCCCCTTAAATATCTTCAGGCAGGAGGACATCCTGGAACAGGCCAGCCTTAAGCATCCCACCATGTTTGATGTCTACCGGATCATGGAGGAGAACAGTCTCGTTCCTTCCCAGGGGACTTATCCCAGGAGTGTCCGTGAATTCAGAGAAATGTTTGAAAAAATGGAAAAAAATGCTTGACAGGGCAGATAAAGAAGACTAGTATATACATATACCCCTATGGGTATAAAATATTGAATTACAAGATGAAAAATCACAGGAGGTATCATTATGTTTAGCTTTAAAAAACAGTATCTTATCACATTGGCAGGCGGTTTTGTTCTGGGTAAGGCCGGACAGGCCATTTTCGGAAGCAAAAAGGCAAAAGAGATCTACACCAAGGCAGCCACCGGCGCTTACATCGCCAAGGATGCCATCATGGAAGAGTTCGAGAAGATCCAGGCAGCCGCACTGGATATCGCCGCAGAGGCCAGGATCGAAGCCGACAACTATCAGGCTGAAAAGGATGCCGAATATGCGGAAGCTGCCGAGTCCGCAGAGGAAGAAGAATTCTCTGACATGTAAGCCGGACCGGCTTGCGGGATGAAAAGGAGTATTTTTATGAAATACGCGATAAAACATCAAAGCCCCGGACAGCTGCATATACAGCTGCCGAAAAGGCGGCTGACGGGAACGGAGGCGGACGTACTTTATTACGGCCTGGTGGAGAACCAGAATGTGATCTCGGCACATGTCTTCCAGCGTACCGCCGCCGCGGTGATCAAATTCAGAAAAGGAGCACAGGAAGAGATTCTGAAGCTGCTTGATGCCATGGATCTTCACAGCCAGGAGGCCATTGACGAGCTCCCCGGCGTATCCTCCAGAGCCACCAACGAAGAGTTTAAGGATAAGGCCGCAGGGAAGATCCTGGTCAGACTCGCAAAGAGGACCCTGGTCCCTTTTCCGGTGCGCGCCGTATGGACATTGTACAACGGTGCGCCGTACATCCGGGAAGGCTTAAAGGATTTATTCCAGCGCAATTTCAGCGCGGAAATCGTACACGCCTCGGCCATTCTGGCCTCTTTTTTGACCGGAGACTTTAGTACAGCAAGTTCCATCATCTTCCTCACCGATATGGGAGAGATGCTGGAAGAATGGACCTACAAAAAGTCCGTGGATGACCTGGCCCAGTCCCTTTCCCTGAACGTGACCCAGGTCTGGAAAGAGACGGAAGAGGGAGTTTTCGTTAAATGCGGTATACAAGAAGTCAAAGACGGTGACTGCATCCGTGTGGGTATGGGAAGTATGATTCCCCTGGACGGTGTGGTGGTATCGGGAGAAGCCATGGTCAACCAGGCTGCCCTCACCGGAGAGTCCGTACTGGCGGAAAAACATCTGGACAGCACGGTATTCGCCGGCACCGTACTGGAGGAAGGCGAACTGGTCATCCAGGTCCGCGCCACCTCGGGAAAGACACGTTATGACCGGATCGTCCAGCTGATCGAGGAATCGGAGAGTATGGTCTCCGTCACCCAGAGCCGGGCGGAGAAGGTGGTAAGCAGGCTGATCCCCTATACTTTCGGGACATCCATTATCACCGGACTTCTCACCGGCAACCTGACCAAGGCAGCTTCCGTGCTGATGGTAGACTTTTCCTGCGCCATTGAAGTGGCCATGCCCATCGCGGTACTTTCAACCATGAGGGAGGCGGGTCGCCATCAGATTACCGTCAAGGGCGGAAAATACCTTGAGCTGGTATCCGAGGCGGATACCATCGTATTTGACAAAACCGGCACCCTGACCAACGCCACACCGGTGGTGGAGGAAGTGGTTGCCCTGGACGGAAGAGACCCGGATGAGATGCTGGCTCTCGCTGCCTGTCTGGAGGAACATTTTCCCCATTCCCTGGCCAATGCCGTGGTCAAAGCTGCCAGGGATAAGGGTCTGGACCATGAAGAGGTTCACACCAATCCCAATTATATCGTAGCTCATGGAATCGTTTCCTCTTTAAACGGGGAGAGAGTCGTCATCGGCAGCAGTCATTTTGTCCTGGAGGATGAAGGAGCCTATATCTCTGATGAAGACAGGGAAAGGGTTCTTGCCATGCCCATCCAGTATTCCAGATTATATATGGCCATTGGAGGACGTATGGCCGCCGTGATCGGTATCTCCGATCCCATCAGACCTGAAAGTACCCAGATCATCAATGACCTGCGCCGGGCGGGGATTAAAAATATCGTGATGATGACCGGTGACAGTGACCGGACAGCCCAGGCCATCGCAGCCCAGGCAGGGATCACCGAATACTATTCCGAGGTGCTCCCGGAAGATAAAGCCAAATATGTCCAGGCGGAGAGAGACAAGGGACGTAAGGTCATCATGATCGGTGACGGAATCAACGATTCCCCGGCACTTTCCGCGGCGGACGTGGGTATTGCCATCAAGGAAGGGGCAGATATCGCCAGAGAGATCGCCGATATCACCTTGTCCGGAAAAGAGCTGGACAAGCTGGTGATCTTAAGACAGCTTTCCAAAGAACTGCTGGTACGGATGAACCGGACCGCATGGATCGGTATAGCCTTTAACGGTGCCATCCTTCTGGGCGGCATCTTCGGACTTGTGATGCCCGGAACCGCTGCCCTGCTGCACAATACCTCCACCATCGGTCTTTGTCTGAACAATATGAGAAATATACTGCCGGAGGAACCGGAGGAAGCATAGAATCAGGGAGGCGTTTTTAATGAAAGAATGTATGGACATGAATAATCTCCACAGGAGATTGAAAAAGATCCAGGGGCAGGTAGCCTCCATCGACCGGATGATCGAGGAGGATATTCCCTGTGAAGATATCCTCTCCCAGATCAACGCCGCAAAATCCGCCCTGCACAGATGCGGGCAGATCATCCTGGAAGGCCACATCCAGCACTGTGTGGTAGACGGGATAAAGCACGGAGACGCGGAAAAGACAGTCAAAGAATTTACCAAGGCTGTGGAACGTTTTGCCAATATGTCATAGGCACGGTTAACACCGGCCTGTATTGGGATAAGGAAGATCGCCCCGGTTCCTTTTGGGAACCGGGGCGATTCGTTTATCTGCGGTTTTTTTCCATGAAAGCCAGAACCTGGTCCATATATTCCTTCATATGACCTGCCATGTATTCACAGTGGCCAAAGCCCTTCCGGATGACCAGCTCAGCTCCGGGCATGTAGACCGGAAGCGCTTTTTTCGAGTAGGTCAGGCCGTAGTCCTTCTCCCCGAAGTCCAGATGGATCTTCTTCTGAACCTGACTGCCGAGTGTCTTTAAGTCACAATGACAGCAGGCATGGCTGATGGCATCCACATCCTTCTGGGTAAGCCTTTTCAGGTTTTTCGCCATGAGCTTTGCCAGATCGGGCCCATAGCTCCTGATCAGACTGACGGGAACCTCCCTGTGGGTTTCCGCCATTTTTTTCTTTTGGTTTTTGAACATGCTGCTCATATATTTTTCGGCAATTCCCGCGTTTTTATTCAGGATGACGCCGTCCAGCCACATACACTCGATCTCAAAACCGGGATCAGTAAAGAGCCGGTAGGCCGTGGATGCCCCAAGGGAGGCACCGTAAAGCAGGGTGATCTTCCTGATCCCCTTTTCGGAAAGGAATTGTTTAAGGGTGTTGTATTCCGCTTCCAGGCTGACATAGTTCCCTGCCTTACCGTGTCCTCCCTGGTCGGGGGCGATGAAATAGCAGGAACCGGTAAAAAAGGGAGACATATAGCTATAGATGTCCTCCCCGGATACCAGAAGGGGCGCCAGCAGAATGACAGCGGGATCAGAAGGATTCCCGTATGCGTTGATGGTCATATTATCATCTCCTTGATCACTGCATTTACAGATAATATATCCAATATCCCATAGGATTTCAACCGTATAACTGGTATAATAAAACTGCATGAATACAGAAACGAGGAGATTAGCCATGAAACTGGGAAATACGGTGATCAGGACCATTCAGGGGGACATCACAAAATTAATTAATGTGGAGGCCATCGTCAATTCAGCCAACAATTCCCTTTTGGGGGGCGGGGGTCTGGACGGCGCCATTCACCGCGCGGCGGGCCCGGGACTGCTGGAAGAATGCCGGGGTCTTAAGGGATGCAGGACCGGAGGTGCCAGGATTACCGGAGCCTACAATCTGCCCAATCGTTATGTGATCCACACTGTGGGACCTGTCTGGCGGGGAGGCAATGATCATGAAGCGCAGCTGCTGGCGGACTGTTACCGGAATTCCCTTGGTCTGGCTGTTTCCCGCGGGATCAGATCTCTGGCCTTTCCTACCATATCCACGGGGCGAAACGGTTTTCCCGTGGATCAGGCGGCCGACATCGCGGTCCGTACAGTAGTTGATTTTGTCAGGGATCATCCTGGCAGACTGGATGAGGTCATGTGGGTGTTTTCCAACGCCGGGCTTAAGGCCTCTTATGATCAGCTGCTTTCACGTATGGAAGCCGGATCGCCCGAATCAAGGCCGTCCGGGGTGAAACCCGGGGAGATCAGAAGCTATGAGCCTCTGTGGGGCAGCTGGTATGTGGAAGAGAAGATCGGCCAGGGGAGTTTCGGGAAAGTCTACAAGGTATCCCGCACTTCCCTGAATAAGAAATTCATCTCCGCAGTGAAGATGATCTCCATCCCCGGATCTGCCGGAGAGATCGATGCCTGTCGGAAAAAAGGCATGTCCGAGGAACTTATACGCAGTTATTACCGGAAGAAGGTGGAAAGACTGGAGCAGGAGATCATCCTGATGGAGGAGATGAAGGGGGCATCCAACATCCTTTCCATTGAGGATTTTATGATCGCTCCCCATGTGGATCCTTCAGGCCGGAAGACCATCGGTTATGATGTGCTCATCCGTATGGAGTACCTTCAAAGCATGGAGGACTTCCTGTCCGGGAAAACACCGGATGAAAAAGAGGTGGTGAAGATGGGGATCGACCTGTGCAAGGCCCTGGAACATTGTGAGAAGTACCACATCATCCACCGGGATATCAAGCCGGAAAATGTATTCCGCAATAAATTCGGAGAGTATAAGCTGGGTGATTTCGGCATCTCCAGGCAGATGGATCAGACGGCCCATGCCACCAATACGGGGACTCCCCTGTATATGGCTCCGGAGATCTTCCGGTTTGAAGAGTATAATCAGAACGTGGATCTCTATTCCCTGGGGCTGATGATGTATCAGCTGCTGAATAAGAACCGTCTGCCCTTTATGCCGGAATATCCGGAAGAGATCTGGCCGGAGGATACCGAGCTGGCTATGAAGAAGAGACTTTCGGGGAGACCTTTGCCGAAGATAAACGGCGTGTCGGACGGACTGATGCGTATCCTGCTGAAGGCCTCCGCCTTCAGAAAGGAAGACCGCTACCGGAATGCCTCCCAGATGAAAAAAGAACTGATAAACTATGGGAATAAATGAAAAACACGCAGATCCACGGGGATCTGCGTGTAAAAAGATCATCTTTTATGGGTTCGTCATCAGTAGATGGTGGGACGGATAAAGTCCTTGGGGCAGGGCCCGTACTGGTTGACTTCCGGCTGGCTGTCCTTGCAGAACCATACCAGAAGAAGGATGAAACCGATGATGGGAACCAGGCCGATAAAATACCATGCGCCGGATTTTCCGATATCATGGAGCCTTCTCCAGACAACGGCAAGACTGGGAACCAGAACGGCCAGAGAATAGACGATCTCTGTGGCTCTGACGATGTTGCCCAGGAAGGAGCCTGCGGTGAGGTTTAAAAGGATACCTAAGACTGCAGACACGATAAGGTTGAAAAGAGTGAAGTACCAGTACTCACTTCTTCTTGCGCGTCCGCTGAAATTGGCGTAGTTTGAAAAAACGCTTGTAACTGCTTCTGTAAAACTCATACTTTTTCCTCCGTTTTTTATATTTGGCATATTAACCCAATTGATTTTAGCATATCATAAGGCCTGTGTCAAAAAAATAATGAGGAGAGAAAAACCGGGAAAGAGCAGTAAGGAAATGGAGGGATCCCATGATATTTTATTTTACCGGAACGGGAAATTCTCAGTATGTGGCACAAAACCTTCTGGCAGCGGATGAAAGGCTGATCGGTATTAAGGAGGCTGTGGATAACAGCCTGTATCATTATGAGACAGCTAAAGAGGAGAGAGTGGGATTTGTTTTCCCTGTGTATTTCGGGGGACTTCCCACAATTCTGATCCATTTCATCCGGAGACTGGTTCTGGAGGGGGAAAAGCCGGCTTTTCTTTATGCGGTCATGACCAACGGGGGAGGGCCCATGGCTGCCGACCGTATGCTCCGGAAACATCTGGAATCCCGGGGTTATCCCGTGGATGAGGTGTTCTCCCTTACCATGCCGGATAATTGTTTCCTTTATTACGATGTGGCATCTGAGGAGGAGGAATCCCAAATCCTGGCCGGAGCGGAAAAGGATCTTGTCCTGATCAGAAACAGGATCCTTGACAGAACAAAAACAGATGTTTCTGAGGAAAACAGGCCGGATATGGCCGAAAGCTACCGGTCCGGGATAAAAGAACAGATCTTTACCCGGGCGGCCTATCCATTTTATATCAGGGGAAGGCGGACGGGAAGCACGGAAGATATAAACATCCCATTTTTCGGAAAAAAGCCCAATATCATGATCATTGATGACAGATTGTATACAGCCTGAAGATTAAAGGAGGAAAAGATGAATAAAGAGATAAGCAAAAGGATTGATGTGATCGCGGAAAACTTAAGTTCCCTGGCTGAACAGATCAAAACTCTTCCCCAGGGGAAGGATGTGGCCGGTTCCCTTCCGGTGATCTCTTCCGTGCTGAAAATGCAGGCTAAGAACCTGGCTGAGATCAGTAAAGAACTTAATGGTTCGGATGAATAGAGGAGCGGAGGAGAGATGAAAAGGAAGAAAACGGCCCTGATCTTTCCCGGGATAGGATACCATACCGATAAACCCCTTCTCTACTATGGCAGGATGCTGGCAAAGGAACTGGGCTATTCGGTGATCGCGGTAAATTACGGCGGATTTTCCAGGGGAATCAAAGACAATGAAGAAAAGATGAGAGAAGCCTTCGAATCCGCCATGAAACAGACGGAGGAGATTCTGGCAGATGAAGCTTTATCGCCGGAGGATGATATCCTGGTCATCTCCAAGAGCGTAGGAACCGCGGTGGCAGCGGCCTGGCAGAGGAAAAAGGGGATAAAAGCCAGGAATCTTTATTTCACGCCGGTGGAACAGAGTTTTGCCATGATGGAAAAGGGGAGCGGCATCGTCTTTCACGGAACCGCCGATCCCTGGGTGAAGACAGGGATTGTTAAGAAGGGCTGCATGGAGCTTGACCTTCCCCTTTTTATCACCGAGGGGGCCAACCATTCCATGGAGACCGGATCTGTCCCGGTGGACCTTAAAACCATGAAAAAGATCATGCGGACGTGCAGGAATTACCTGAGGGGGCTGTGATCAGCCGGCGATGATTCTGAGGATCTCCTGAAAATCCGGGATTACATAGTCCTCCTCTCCGGAAGCTTCTCCCACGCTGTAAGAGGGGAGGTAAAGGATGGTCTTTATCCCGGCGTTCTTTCCGCACTCCATGTCCTTTTTCCTGTCCCCCACGAAATAGGTGCGGGCAGGGTCCAGGGAATATTTGTCCAGCAGATAACTGACTGCCTGGGGATCGGGTTTTCTGGCAAAACCGTCATCGGTACACAGGATCTCTTCAAAATAAGACAGCATGTCCAGATGTTCGAGGATAGGCAGGGTGGTGTTCCGGCCTCTGTGGGTAAAGACGAAGCTGGGGATCCCCTGATTCTTCAGA
>CACZOS010000323.1 GCA_902782815.1 uncultured Lachnospiraceae bacterium
GGGCCCGGTTGACCAGGGCCAGACAGATGGGCAGCCGGTCGGATGCCGCCACGTTTAATACTTCCCACATCAGGGCAAGGCCGCAGGAGGATGTGGCGGTGATGGTGCGGGCGCCGGCCGCTTCGGAGCCGATACAGGCGCTCATGGCGCTGTGCTCACTTTCCACGGGAACGAAAACCGTATCCACCTGGCCGTTGGAGACGAAGCTGGTGAAATACTGGGGAATCTCCGTGGAAGGAGTGATGGGGTAGGCGGGCATGACATCAGGATTGATCTGACGCATGGCGTTGGCGACAGCCTCATTTCCGGATAAACGTTCTTTGATAGCCATATTATCTCTCCCCCTTCAGCATTTTGATGGCGTCGAAGGGGCAGGCCTTCTCACAGATGCCGCATCCCTTGCAATGATCCAGGTCAAATTCTCCGCGTTTTCCGTTTTCCACCGGAATCGCGCTGTCCGGACAGGCCGGAGCGCAAAGGAGACATTGTTTGCATTTTTCAAGAATGAATAAAGGTGTGTCCGTTCTCCACTCACCGGTATTAAAGCTTTCCGAAGTGCCCCGGCCTACGATGGTACAGCCCAGGGTCAGATCCTGCCATTTAACATCCACACCTAAACGAGTGATATCTGATGCCATTAGTTTACCTCCTGTAATGATAAGAATAATGCCTTCATATTACCCTCGATCACCTCGGGTCTGGAGGCGAATTTGTGGGAGTAAGACTTTCTCATGGAATCAAGGAACACCTCTTCATCCATCACGCCGGACACTTTTACGATGGCGGCCAGCATGGGGGAGTTGGGGAAGTACTGTCCCAGAGTCTCCATGGATATCTTCCTGGCATCTATGGTGTACACCCTTCCCTTGTAGCCGTTCAGCTTGGGAATGATTTCTTCTTTGCTTTTTGCGGTATTGATGACGATGGCTCCATCTTCCTTCAGACCCTTGGTAACCCCCACGGAATCCAGCAGGGTCTCATCCACCACCACAACAAAATCCGGATCATAGATATTGGAATGAACCCGGATGGGATCTTCGCTGATCCGGTTGTAAGCAGTGATGGGAGCGCCCATACGCTCCGGACCGTACTCGGGAAATCCCTGTACGTACATTCCTGTTCCGAAGGCCACATCTGCCAGAAGCAGAGCCGCCGTTTTGGCACCCTGGCCTCCACGGCCGTGCCATCTGATCTCCATTAATTTTCCCATAGTGTTCTCCGTTTCTAAAACTTCTTTTATTTTTTCCGGAGCATCCCGGATACACCGCCTGCGGGGCAGGCTTTTGTCGCTGTTCAGAGAATGGTCTGTAAAAAAAGAAAACCTCTATAGACAGATAAACTGTCCATAGAGGCGAAATTACTTCCGTGGTACCACTCTATTTGCCGATCTACGGCCACTCGATCCGCTGCCAGCACAGCGTACTTCTGTAACGGGAAGACCCGTCCGCGCTTAATAATGCCGGATACCTCTGGCACGTTCAGCCGGATGCTTATGGGTGATGTCACTGCGGTATCCATACTGTCTCACACCCTCCGACAGCTCTCTGAAATGAACCCTCCGCAATGATGTATCCCAATCATCGCTTTTCACGAAGTCCATTCTAACTTAATTGAATCATTCTGTCAATAAAAATTGCCGGGAATTCAGGGAAAAAATCTTCAGGAATAGGGCGATTTGCCGGGAAAGATGATATAATATCAAATAATATCAGATAAAAAAGGAAGAAAGAGGAAGAAAGGGGAGGGAAAATGAGACAGCTTACCCGGGAAGTGTTCATGGAAAAAGAAGACGGGGTGCCCTACCTTGTTTTTCCCGCGATCAGGGAAGCCGGCCCTTTTACGGCAGCCTTCTCCACCAGAAGGGGAGGGGTCAGCAAAGGGATATACCGGTCAATGAATCTGAATTATAAACAGGGAGACGATCCGGATGATGTCCGGGAGAATTTTAACCGGATAGCAGAGTCCATGGGTGTAAAAGCCGGGGATATGGTATATTCAGCCCAGACCCATACGGCAAATGTGCGCGTCATGACAGGAGCGGACAGGGGGAAAGGGGTTGTCCGGCCCGGGGATTATCAGGACGTGGACGGGATGATCACCGACGAACCCGGACTGATCCTGACAGGATCTTTTGCGGATTGTGTTCCCCTCTTTTTCGCTGACCCTGTCCATAAGGCAGTAGGGCTTTCCCATGCCGGCTGGCGGGGCACGGTGGCGAAGATCGGGCAGGTTACCGTGGAGCTGATGAGGGAAAGCTACGGGACCGAACCGGAAGATTTGATCTGTCTGGTGGGCCCCTCCATCTGCCCGGACTGTTATGAGGTCAGTGAAGATGTGGCGGATGTTTTCCGGGAGGCCTTTTCCCCGGGTCAGGCGGCGGAGATTTTAAGAGAAAAAGGAAATGGCAAGTACCTGCTGGATCTCTGGAAGGCAAACGAACATGTGCTCAGAGACAGCGGGGTCCTGCCCGGACATATTGCCATAAGCAGACTCTGTACCTGCTGCAGCAGCGACCTGCTGTGGTCCCACCGGGCAACCGGAGGGAAAAGAGGAGGACTCTGCGGATTTATCAGCCTGGAAAGGAGCCGTCATGCCTAAGAAAACCAAAGTGACCACCCGGGATATCGCGAAAAAATGTAATCTCTCCCAGTCCACGGTTTCCATGGTCTTAAGCGGGAGGGAAGACATCAGTTTCCGGCAGGAGACGGTGGATAAGATCCTCCGGACCGCGGAAAAGATGGGGTATGTCTATAAAAGAAGACCGAAGAAACCGGAAAACCCCATAAAAAAGACAGTGATGATCATGTGTCCATCCCTGTCCACAGAGTATTATACCACTCTTGTACGCTGCATAACAAAAAGCGCGGCCAACAAGGGCCTGTATACCATGACCACCTATACCACCAGAGACCGGAAGACGGAGGAAACCTTTCTGAATATGGCGGTGGAGGAAGGTTTCTACGGCGTGATCTATACCTATGCCCCCCAGGCCATTGACCGTATCAATGAACTGAGGAAAAAGCTTCTTTTCGTCCTCATCAACGACTACAATGAAAAACTCCGTGTGCCCCTGATCGAGCTGGACAGCAAACGGTCCGGCATCATGATCGGAGAACATCTGCTCTCTTTGGGGCACAGGAACATCGCCTATATGTCAACTCCCCTTGATCCCGCCGAACTTCCCCGCATCCGGAGACTGGACGGGCTCAAAGAAGCCTTCAGCAGGGCCGGACTGGATCCCTGCCAGGTGGAGACGGTTGCCCTGACCCAGCAGCAGTGGGATTATTATCTCATGGGGAACCGCTATTATGACGCAGGTTACCAGCTTACCCTGCAGTATATGAAGAATAAAGGACATAAGGCTACCGCCTTCGTGGGAACCAACGATCAGATTTCCTTCGGGGTGATGGATGCCCTCCGCAAGATGGGCTATTCCATTCCGGAGGATTATTCGGTCTGCGGTTTTGATAATACCCTTGCCTCCTCCTTTGAAGGGATCTCCCTCACCACGATCGATCATTCCATCGAGGAAAAGGGGGCTGCCGCCATCAAGATCCTGGTGGACAGACATATGTTTATCGCCGATAGGCCTGAAGATAAATCCGTACTTATGAGACTGGAGTA
>CACZOS010000324.1 GCA_902782815.1 uncultured Lachnospiraceae bacterium
AAGGACCTTCTTCCGCAGAAAACATTGTTCCACGGCGGGATTTTCGAAGTTTCCCTTGGCATTAAATTCAAACTGTCCTGGAAACTGAATGTTATGCTTGGCGCCACTATACAGTACGGCAGCTGCAGACAGAGTGCGATTACCATTACGATCCCTTCCTTCGAGAAGAAGACTACCAATGCGGATCTGGAAACACCGAATTTCCTCGTAGATGTATATCTGTTTGGAGAACTGGGTCTTAAGGCAGCATTTGAAATAGATCTGCGGGTAGGGATTATCTCCACGAAACTGGACTCGGTGGGACTGGTGCTTGAGGTAGGTGCTCAGGTTGTTTTCTATGGTTTCCTGTATATATACGCCGGCTGGACTTCTGGAGAAGGATGGGATGCGGATGTATTGGGAAGCCTGCTTATAGAGGTTGATCTGATCGCCTCCGGAAAACTTAAGGCGCAGGTGCTTAATGATTCTCATGTGGGAGAATTTCCTGTTTTCCAGCTGCGCTGGCCTCTGGCGACGCTTGGAACGGAGCGTGTTTTTGCTGCCATGCGGGGGCCGGAAGATGGTGAAAACCTGGATCTGGATCTGGAAATACCTGAAGGAAAGTCCTCTGCCGTATTGAAGGAGCATACTCTTACTTTAAAGAGCATGGAAATGAACAACGGGAAGACGGAAGATGTAAACATGGACAGCAAAAGAGCTGTCGATGGAAAGCATTCGAGGGCTTCCTACCTGAACGGAACCTTCGTTCAAAAAGATGAAGAGTTTTTTGATGTAAAGATCGTGGATACCGATGAGAACGGCAAGTCTCTGGGACATTCGGACGCTTCCTGGCAATACGACCCCGAAACCAATACCGTTTATCCAAGACCTCACAGCCTGAAGGATGGAGAACTATGGGGTGAGGTTCATTTCCTGTTCCATAATTACCGGAGCAGTGGTTCCCACAGTAAACTGGATGGAGATAAGGTCAGTTCACTGGCCAATTACGGCATGGGCTTTGGCTTCAATAAGTCCGGTATTGAACGTATTATAAAAGTTCACTGGAAAGGTGTTCCGGCTGTAGTAACTCCTGAGATCTGTCTGCAGAAGGATCCATTTACAGGAGTTGAAACGATCGGTGCTTTGTCGGAGGTTTCCAGGAAAGATCTGGACGGCATGTATGAAAAGACTGCTTCGGGAGATGCTGTTCAGACCTTCGTGGGACAGCCGGTACAAAACAGTGCCGATGCAGCTGTCTTCCACTGGAATCCAAATTATGAGCTGGCATTTATCGGAGAACCCTATAGCGAAGAAGTCGATAAAACCTACCGTGAAGCGGGGACAGGCAGTAATGCTGTTAAAGAAGCCTCCAATGCCAGACTGCAGGTATACAAGAACAGCGGGTATCTTTGGGTTCTGCCGGAGGACGTTTTGCATACCTTTATGGCAACAGAAGAAAACACCCCTGTGCGTCTGTATTATAACCGGATTAAACTGGATTCACACTGGCTGATGCTGGATGCGGAATCGGAAAACCAGGTTGATTTTGGGACAACAGACGTGATCATCCCGAAGGGTGACCGTATTATGGATTATCTGCCGGAGCAGCTCCGGGAAGGCATGGCAGATCCGGCTTATAAATATACGGTTCACATGGTAAAAGCCCAGAGGATGAATAAGATGGCAAAAAACCGCCTGAAGGAGGGAATGAAAGCATGGAATTACCCGTCTATCTTCCCCGGCAGGTCGGTCTGGACTGAGGTGACTGAAGAAACGACAACACCTGATGAAGAATTCTATCTGTTTGTTGAACGGGCGCCGAATAAGAACAGAGTAACCTGGATGTATGAAGAAGGGGAGAGGGTAACATTCCTGAGACCCGGCGAAGCGGTGAAACCGCCCTACACAGGCGACAGAACAGGCTATCTTCTGGTGTCCTGGGAGGATGAAAACGGAGTAAGCTACGAAACCATGCCGGAGTACGACCTGGTTCTTTATCCAACATATGTGGGCAAAGAACACAGTATTCTCTGGGATTATGCCGGAGAACGAAGGAATACAAAGCTGCGCGTGGGCGATAATATGCTGGAAGTATGCCCTTATGACGAACTGAAAAAAGAAAATCTGCCTGAAAACCAGGACATCCGCTGGCGGATCGGCTCGCCTTCCAGAGGGCTGATCATCCAGGAAGAGGATACCATGCCGGACCGGAACCTTGTTGTGTTCTCAAATCTGATTACTTATCGGAATGCGGACTGGATGATGAACGATTCCATCCTGGAAACAACCCGTGAAGTGGTTGGTGATCCTTTGAAAATGCTGGTGCCGGAACTGGAAGAAGGCATGGTATGCCGCTGGATGAAGGATGGTGCATTCCTTCCGGACAGTTATGTAATGCCTGACGAGGATATTATTCTGAATGCTCTGGTATACGCAGAGGATCATGAACATGAATGGCAGGTGGAGGGAACCTATGTCCTTCCTACCTGTACGGAAGGGTCCGGCAGACACGAAAAATGTTCCATATGCCTCGAGGAAAGGGACGTGGAACTGTATCCTGACCCGGAAGCTCATGAATGGAGCGGAGCCGTCTATACCTGGGGGGAAGACTATGAGACCTGCACTGCCGTTCATACATGCAGAAGGGACCCTTCTCACTTTGAAATGGAGACAGTTGATGTCCGCTCAAGTATTCTGGAAGAAGGAAACTGCGAAAAAGACGGAAAACTCCTGCACAAAGCTGAATTTGAGAATCCGTATTTTGAAACACAGACAACAGAAGAGGTGTTAAAAGCACAGGGACATGTTGAGGGAGAAATCCGCACGGAAAATGTGATAGAAGCTACCTGCCGGGAGGAAGGCAGCCACGATGAAGTCCTTTACTGCGAAGTCTGCGGTGATGTGATAAGGACGGAACATGTGACAGATGAGAAGAAGGATCATGTTCCCGATAAGGATTCCGTCAGAGAAAACGAAGTGGAAGCGACCTGTCAGGAAGAAGGCAGTTACGAAGAGGTGACGTACTGCAGCGTATGTCACAAGGAACTGGAACGGGAAAAGATGACGATCCCTAAAACAGAGCATAAAGCCGGGAAAAAGGTAAAAGAAAACACGGTGAAAGCCAGCTGTAAGGAGGAGGGAAGCTTTGAGCAGGTTGTTTACTGCAGGGTATGTGGAGAAGAAATCAGCCGTGAGAAAAAGACGACAGGAAAGCAGAAAAAGCATACTCCCGGAAAGCCTGTAAAAGAGAATTTTACAGAGTCTAACTGTCTGGTGGAAGGCTCTTACGACAGGGTGGTCTACTGCAAAGTCTGTGAGGAAGAAATCAGCCGTGAAACAGTCACTGTACCATTAGGTGCACATCAGCCCGGAAAAGCCGTGATCGAAAATGCAGAAGAAGGCGTATGTGTTACCGGAGGCTCTTATGAAGAGGTCGTATACTGCGCCATCTGCGGAGAGGAACTGTCCCGGAAGAAGAAGAAAGAGAAAGCGCCCGGACATAAACCCGGAGATGCAGTGAAGGAAAATGAAAAACCTGCTGCCTGTACCGAGGACGGAAGTTACGAAGAAGTTGTATACTGCTCTGTATGCGGAGAAGAGATCAGCCGGGCAACAAAGAGCATACCAGCGACTGGACATACTCCGGAAGAGTCTGTGAAAGAAAACGAAACTGCTGCAGAGTGTACGAAAGAAGGAAGATTTGATGAAGTAATTTACTGCGCTGTCTGTAAAGAGGAAGTAAGCCGCGAGGAGAAAACCATCCCTGCACTGGGGCACATACCGAAAGATGCAGTAAAAGAGAACGTGACGGAAGCATCCTGCACGGAAGATGGAAGTTATGACAAAGCAGTGTACTGTGACCGATGCGGGGAAGAAATAAGCCGCGAACAGATTGTGATTCCGGCGCTCGGGCATCTGTCCGGTGAGGCTGTAAAAGAAAACGTAACTGATCCGGACTGCACAGAGGACGGCAGTTATGACGAAGTCGTTTACTGTGAACGATGTGAGGAAGAAATCAGCCGGGAAGAGAAACTGATCCCCAGGCTGGAGCACTTGCCGGGCAGAGAGACAACGGAAAACATTGTTGAGCCAAGCTGTACGGAAGAAGGCAGCTACGAAATAGTCGTGTACTGTGACCGGTGCGGGGAGGAACTGAGCCGTGAAATTGCTGTAACGGACATGATTCCTCATATACAGGGCGTACCCGAGACAGAGAACGAAGTTCCCGCCACCTGTACAGAAGAAGGAAGCTATGATGAAGTCATTTACTGTACAGAGTGCAGAACTGAACTGAGTCGTGAAACGGTAGCAACAGAGATGCTGCCTCACATTCAGGGAGAATCTGAGATAGAGAACGAAGTTCCCGCCTCCTGTATGGAAGAAGGAAGTTATGACGAAGTTATTTACTGCACAGAGTGCAGAACTGAACTAAGCCGTGTTACTGTAGTCACTGAGATGGTTGATCATACACCCGATGACCCGGTTGAAGAAAACCTGCTGCAGGCTACTTGTGAAGAAGACGGCTTCTATGATCAGGTTGTTTACTGTAAAGTGTGCAAGGAAGAATTAGAACGTGAAAGGATTAATCTGCCGGCAACCGGCCATCATTTTGGAAATTACGAAGTTGTAGATGAAACGCCGGCGACATGCACAGTTGTTGGATGCGTTGTGAAGAAGAGTACCTGCAGCGGATGCAGCAAAACACGATATGTCTATGAACCGACAGACGCGCTGGGACACGAGTGGGATC
>CACZOS010000325.1 GCA_902782815.1 uncultured Lachnospiraceae bacterium
TCCCGGTCTTGTCGGTCCGCTGCTTGTGGGGGTATCCTGTGCAAAATCGCTTGCCTACAGCGCACATCTCCCTCTTGTGCCGGTTCATCATATAGAGGGGCATATCAGTGCAAATTATATAGAACATGAAGATCTGGAGCCACCCTTTCTGTGCCTGGTGGCCTCCGGGGGACATTCCCATCTTGTGCTCGTCCGGGATTACGGAGTCTATGAGATTATCGGGAGAACCAGGGATGACGCTGCAGGAGAAGCCTTCGACAAGGTGGCCAGGGCCATCGGTCTGGGTTATCCCGGCGGTCCCAAAGTGGACAAACTGGCCCGTGAGGGGAACAGTCATGCCATAGTATTTCCCCGGGCAAGAATTGACGATAATCCCTATGATTTCAGTTTCAGCGGCCTTCAGTCCGCTGTATTAAATTACCTGGACCAGTGCCGGATGAAGGGTGAGGAGATAAACCGTGCGGATGTGGCCGCCTCCTTCCAGCAGGCGGTGATCGATGTCCTTACCGATCATACCATCCGGGCTGCCAGAGGAATCGGAATCAGCCGGGTGGCCATAGCCGGAGGTGTTGCAGCCAACTCCACTCTCCGTGCCCGGATGAAAGAGGCCTGTGCCAGGAACCGCATGACCTTTTACCATCCATCCCCGGTGTATTGTACGGACAATGCCGCAATGATCGGAACAGCCGCCTACTACGACTATATCAATGGTGTGAGAGACGGATGGGATCTGAATGCGGTGGCAAACCTGAAGATCGGCGAGAGGAAAAAAGCATTACAGGAAAGTGATCACCATGAATCATGTTAGGACCATAGCCTTGATGATGGCGGCGGGAAAAGGCAGCCGGATGAAGGCAGACAAAAATAAGGTTTATCTGGAACTCTGCGGGAAACCGGTGCTCTATTACTCCATGCTGGCATATGAAAAAAGCCGGGTGGACGAAATTATCCTGGTGGTGACTCCGGGAGACGAGGAGTACGTAAGGAAAGAAATCGTGGAAAGATACGGTTTTCGCAAGGTAGGGAAGATCGTCCCCGGAGGAAGCGAGCGGTTTGAATCCGTTTCCCTGGGCATCCGTTCATGCCCGGACCGGGGGGAAGCATACCTGCTGATCCATGATGGGGCCCGCCCCTTTATCCGGCCCGACCAGATCGATCTGTGTATAGAGGAGACCGGGAAATATAAGGCCTGTGCCATGGCCATGCCAGTCAAGGATACCATAAGGATCGTTGATGAGGAGGGATTTTCCCTTTCCACTCCCGACCGAAAAACCCTGTGGCTCATGCAGACACCCCAGTGCTGTCTGCTTTCCGAAGCCAGGGTTGCCTATAAACGGATGATGGATGCCTGGGATGGGGATATCACGGATGATGTCATGGTGCTGGAGCGTTATATCGGCAGACATTCCAGGATGATCAGAGGGAGCTACGACAATATCAAGCTGACCACTCCGGAGGACATGGTCATCGGAGAAACCATCCTGAACAAATATCTAGGAGATAAACAATGAGAAAATACATGGAAGAATACCCGGAGAAGGATTCCGCCGGGAAAAGGATGCTTCAGATCTTTCCGGAAGAGATCATGGATGAGATGGAAACCGGGGAAGATCCGGATGAGGATACCCCGGATGAAGGTGAGACGGAAGACGGGGATGAAGTCGAGATAGAGATTGATCCCGATGAGGACGAACCGGAGAAAAAAGGGCCGGAATACTGCTCCATCTGTCACCGGAGCGAAGATCAGGGGGCCGTCCTGATCCATATGCCCAACCAGATGTGCATCTGTACTGACTGTATGCAGAAATCCTTTGACAGTTTCGGAAAGGGATTTCCGGGAAGCGGGGTTCAGTTTCTGGATCTGTCCAATTTTGATCTCAACAGCATCCGGAACATGAATCTCGGGGATCTTCTCACCGGAGCCACCCCCGCCCAGAAACCCAAGAAGGCCAAGAAAAAGAAGAAAAAGAAAAAAACGCAGGAACAGACTCTCACTCTCAAAAGTATCCCTGCTCCCCATCAGATCAAGGAGAGCCTGGATGAGTATGTGATCGGGCAGGATTATGCCAAGAAAGTGATGTCCGTTGCTGTTTATAACCATTATAAGCGGGTCATCACCAACACCATGGATGAGATCGAGATCGACAAATCCAATATGCTGATGATCGGCCCCACCGGGTCCGGCAAGACTTATCTGGTCAGAACCCTGGCGCGACTGCTCAATGTGCCTCTGGCGGTCTGCGATGCCACCTCCCTTACGGAGGCAGGTTATATCGGAGATGATGTGGAGAGTGTTCTCTCCAAACTTCTGGCCAATGCCGATAACGATGTGGAAAAGGCAGAGAGAGGGATCATTTTCATCGACGAGATCGATAAGATCGCCAAGAAGAAAAACACCACCAGCCGTGATGTCAGCGGCGAATCTGTCCAGCAGGGGCTTTTGAAGCTTCTGGAAGGAAGCGAGGTTGAGGTGCCGGTGGGAGCCAGCTCAAAGAATGCTATGGTGCCCACTGTTATGATGGATACCAGAAACATCCTTTTTATCTGTGGCGGGGCTTTCCCGGATCTGGAAAAAATCATCAAAGAGAGAATGAAAAAACAGACATCCATCGGTTTCCGGGCTGAGCTCAGGGATAAATATGACAACGAGGAAGATATCCTCCGCTATCTGACCATAGAAGACCTGAGAAAATACGGGATGATCCCGGAGTTTCTCGGCCGTCTTCCTGTTCTGTTTACCTTGAGTCCCCTGTCTAAAGAGATGCTGGTGGATATCCTGAAGGAACCCAAAAATGCCATTCTGAAACAGTATCAGAAACTGTTGGCTTTGGATGAGGTGGATCTGCAGTTCGAGGACGGAGCCCTCATGGCCATCGCCGAGAAAGCCCTGGAGAAGGATACCGGTGCCAGAGCGCTGCGGGCAATCATCGAAAAATTCATGCTGGATATCATGTATGAGATTCCCAAAGATGAGAACATCGGAAGAGTGACCATCACCGAGGATTATATCCGCAACAACGGGCTGCCGGTCATCGAGATGAGGCAGTATCTCCAGCTCAGACAGAAAACAGAGGAAAAAGAGAAGGAATAATCAGGTTATTCCTTGTTTTTCCTTCTTTCTTGTGTAAGAATAAAGAAAAGATAATCTGGGGGTACGTATTATGGATGAATTATATCTGAAATATTTAAGAAGCTTATCGGTTCAGTTTCCGACTATCGCCAAAGCATCCACGGAGATGATCAATCTTCAGGCAAGGCTGAATCTTCCCAAGGAGACAGAACATTTTGTATCCGACATCCACGGAGAGTATGAACAGTTTCTGCATATCCTGAGAAACGGTTCGGGAGCCATCCGCAATAAGATTGAGGATGTTTTCGGCAGCACTTTGTCCCAGAAAGACAAGAAAAGCCTGGCAGCCCTGATCTACTACCCGGAGGAGAAGGTGGAACAGATGAAACTCCGCCTTTCCCAGGATGAATTGCTTGACTGGTATAAGGTTTCACTGCATCGCCTTGTTGCCGTATGTAAAGAGAGTTCCGCAAAATATACCAGATCCAGACTGAGGAAGAATCTGCCTTCCGATTATTCGTATATCCTGGAGGAACTGCTCAGCGAGAACAACCGGGTGGTCCAGAAGGAAGAATACTATAACGAGATATTTGACACCATCATCCGGATTAACCGGGCCAAGGAATTCATTGTGGCCATCTCCACAGCCATTCAGAGGCTGGTGGTTACCAGACTTCATATTATCGGCGATATATTCGACCGGGGTCCGGGACCACACATCATCATGGATCACCTGATCAAAGACAATGTGGATGTGGATTTTCAGTGGGGAAACCATGATATCGTCTGGATGGGAGCCGCATCCGGCTCCTGGGTCTGCATTGCCAATGTGATCCGTCTCTGCGCCCGTTACAACAACATGGACGTCCTGGAGGACGGCTACGGCATCAATCTTCTCCCCCTGGCAACCTTTGCCCTGGATACCTATGGAGATGATCCCTGTGAGATCTTTCGAGGAAAGACCATGGTGGAGGTGCCCGCCAACGAAATTGAATTAAACACCAAGATGCACAAGGCTATCGCTATTCTCCAGTTCAAGCTGGAGGGACAGGTGATCAGAAAGCATCCCGAGTTCAAGATGGAGAAACGGAACCTTCTGGATAAGATCAATTATGAGGAAGGGACCATTACTATTGACGGGAAGACTTATGATCTGCTGGATAAATCCTTCCCCACCATCATGCCGGATGATCCTTACGCACTCACGCCGGAAGAAGAAGAGCTGATGAACAGGCTGTGCCTGAACTTTAAGAACTGTGACAAGCTGCAGGAACACATCCGCTTCATGTTCAACAAAGGAAGCCTCTACCTTTGTTACAACGGAAACCTTCTTTATCATGGCTGTGTTCCCATTGATAAGGACGGGTCCTTCCGGGAAGTCCAGATCAGGGACAAAAAATATAAGGGTAAGGCCCTCTATGATATCCTGGAATATTATATGAGGAAGGGGTATTATGAGCAGGAAGACAAGGAAGAGCATGAATATGGACAGGATATCATGTGGTATATCTGGTCCAATGAGAATTCCCCTGTCTTCGGAAAAGAGAAGATGGCCACCTTTGAGCGCTACTTTATCGCGGATAAGGCCCTTCATGAAGAAAAGAAGAATTATTATTACCAGCTGATCGAGAACGAAGAGATGGTGAACCGGATCATGACGGAATTCGGTATGGATCCCAATACAGCCCATATCATCAACGGTCATATGCCGGTGAAGACGGTCAAGGGCGAATCCCCGGTAAAATGCGGCGGAAAGGTCATGATCATCGACGGAGGGTTCTCCAGGGCCTATCATAAGACCACCGGTATCTCCGGTTATACCCTGATCTACAATTCTTACGGATTGCGGCTGGTAGCCCATGAAACCTTCACTTCCACCGAGGATGTGATCGAGAAGGAGATCGACGTTCACTCCAGTACGGTCATCCGGGAACTTTCCAGCGTGAGGGAACGGGTATACGACACGGAGAGCGGAAAAAAATATCGCGAAAAGATAAAGGACCTGGAAGAGCTGCTTCTGGCCTATCGTTCCGGTCTCATTCTCGAGAGAGAGTAAATATAAAAAAGCAGGAGAAATCATGATGATTTCCGTTAAATACAAGTCAGATTAAGGAGAGAGAAGATGAAGATATCAGGCAATAAATTGTTTGTGACCGCAATGAAAAAAGAAGGCGTGGATACGATATTCGGTTATCCCGGCGGGATGGTCGTCAATCTTCTCGATGAACTCTATAAGGCCCCGGGGATCAATATGGTCCTTCCCCGCCACGAGCAGGGACTGATCCATGCCGCGGACGGATATGCCAGAGCCACCGGCAAGGTGGGGGTATGTCTGGTGACCAGCGGGCCCGGAGCCACCAACCTGGTAACAGGAATCGCAAATGCCAACTATGACAGTATCCCTCTGGTGTGCTTTACCGGACAGGTTCCGGAATACCTTATCGGAAACGACGCCTTCCAGGAAGTGGATATCGTGGGGATCACACGTAACGTGGCCAAGTTTGTCATCATGGTCCGGGACCGTGAGATGCTGGCTCAGAGGATCAAGGAAGCCTTCTATATCGCCCGGTCGGGGAAACCCGGTCCGGTGCTTGTGGATCTGCCTGCGGATGTCATGGCGGAACTGGGATCCACATCCTATCCCACGGAGGTAAGTATCCGGGGATACAAACCCAATACCAGCATCCATATCGGCCAGCTGAAAAGGGCCCTTGCCCTGTTGAAGAAGGCCAAAAAACCCATGTTTCTGATCGGCGGCGGCGTGAATATCGCCCGGGCTAATGAAGAACTTACCGAACTGGTGGAAAAACTGGAGATTCCGGTGGTTACCTCAGTCATGGGAAGAGGAGCTATCTCCACGGACCACAGACTCTATTTCGGAAATATCGGTATGCACGGATGCTTCACCGCAAACCGGATCGCCAACGAGTGCGACCTGATGATCTCCATCGGCTGCCGGTTTAACGACCGCGTCACGGGAAGAATCGCCACCTTCGCCCCCAACGCCAAGATCGTCCATATTGATATCGAATCCGCGGCCATCTCCAGAAATATCATCGTGGATATCCCCATCGTGGCAGATGCAAAACTTGCCATCATAAAGATGCTGGAGCACACCAAGCCTATGAAGCATGAAAAATGGGTGGCGGATATCATGGAATGGGAAAAGAATTATCCGCTTTTCCTTGAAGTGGAATCCGGGGTCAATCCCCAGAAGATCATGGAAACCCTGAATGAGATCTATGCGGATAAGGATACCATCTTTACTTCTGACGTAGGTCAGCACCAGATGTGGGCCAGCCAGTATCTGAAACTGGATTCCAGGCACAGACTGATCCAGTCCGGAGGACTGGGTGTCATGGGATTCGGTCTTCCCTCTGCCGTGGGAGCCCAGATCGGGTGTCCTGAAAAAGAGGTGGTCTCCATCAACGGAGACGGCGGTTTTCAGATGAATATGCAGGAACTGGCCACGGGAGTGGTGGAAAGACTTCCTCTGGTCAATATCATTCTTAACAATACCTTCCTGGGCATGGTCCGCCAGATGCAGACCCAGTTCCACAAAAGCCGGTTCTCACTGACTAACCTCAACTGCTATAAGAACGAGTCCGGGGAAGTGATGGAGGAAGGTTTTGCTGAAATGGAATACGTCCCCAATTTTGTAAAACTGGCTGAAAGCTATAATTCAAAAGGCTTTCTGATTACCGAAGATGAGCAGCTTGAGCCTGTTCTCCGGGAAGCAAGAGCCTATGCCATGGAACACAGGCGGCCGGTTATCGTGGAATGTATGATATCCCCCGATGATCTGGTCCTGCCATGGATTCCCGGCGGCAAGAGTTTTGACGATATCTTAATCTAAGGAGGGATTACCATGAGAGAAGTCAGTAATGAAAAGAAAAAAAGATGGGTATCTCTCTATGTGGAGAACCGTATCGGTGTTCTTGCGCGTATCGCCAGCATGATGGCGGGAAAATCCTACAACATTGACAGTATCACCGTAGGTGTTACGGAGGACCCCACCGTTTCAAGGATGACCATTGGCCTTTCCTCCGATGATCCCACTTTTGAACAGATAAAAAAACAGCTTAACCGCTGTGTGGAAGTAATCAAGCTGAATGATATAACGGATGCTCCCACCCACATGAAGGAGATTCTCTTCTTCAAGATTCATGACTGCTCCGAATTTGAAAAGGGGGAGATCTTCCGGATCGCCACCGTATTCGGCGCCAAAGCGATCGATTACGGGATCGACAGTGTGCTGCTGGAGTGTGTTGCCACGGAAGGAAAGAATAACGACCTTATCCGCCTGCTGATGGAAAAATTCCAGAAGGTGGAAGTGGTACGAGGCGGTATCGTGGCCGTGGAATCCATCAGCATGACGGACCGCTGAAACATTCGGTTCTGCAACTAAAAAGGAACATACAATATAAAACCCGAAGACGGCAATGTTGCCGCCTTCGGGTTTTTTTACATCTCCTTTTCTTGCGGTAAATCTTGACAGACAGGGAATATTAATATAATATATAAATGTAAATATTTAACATAAATAGTAATATATGGAAATAAGGAGATGGTGAGAAAAAAAGGTTCAATGAAAATAATCCTCGGGTTGACCATGGCATTAATGCTTATTGCCGGAAGCAGTTTTTGTTTATGGCATACCGAATATGCCTATGCGTCCATGACCGGGAAAATGAAGGATGAACTTACCTTAGAGAAAAAGATCCCTGAAGCTCATGCAGGATCTTCGGACATAGAAACGGAAGAGAAGTCTGTCCGGACATATGTGAAAAGCAGTGATACCGGAGAAATGCTGGCCGGTGCCCGGTTCCTGCTCATGGAATGGTCGGAGAAAAAGGGAAAATATGTTGAGCTGATGACCTTGGAAGAAGGAACGGATAAAGAAGGAGATCCTTTCTATTATAATGCGGAGCCTTTCCGAAACAGCATGGATAACCTAGGCCGCTATCAGGTCAGGGAAATACAGGCTCCGCCGGGGTGTGTCCCTGCGGAAGAACCCTGGATTTTTACCATCGGTCAGGATACGAAGATCAGTACCCATACTTTTACCGGCAGCCTTCAGAAAGTCAGTCTGGAACTGGAGAAAAAAGGGGATGACGGTGAACTCCTTCCGGGGATTGTCCTCCAGATAAAGGCAGCGGAAGATATCTGTGCTCCCCGGGCGTCTGATGAGGCTTCAGACAAATATTCCTCCCTGCTGGTGGCAAAAGGAACAGTGGTGGATACCCTGATAACAGACGAGGACGGGATTGCCCGGTCGACACAGGGTAAAGAACTCTATGTGGGGGAGTACCTGATCCGGGAGATGGAAGGAGCCGAGGGATACCTTCTGAATCCCGAACCTCATAAAATTACCCTACGTTATTCTACCGAGATCAAAGATGCGGTGATCCCCTATACCGCTTCCTTCATCAACCCCAAGATAAAACCCTCCATGGCTGTCGCCAAACTGGCAGACCACACTATGAATCCATTCGGCGCAGAAGTGAAGATGAACCAGGCTGCAGGGCGATATGTAGAGAAGAAGATCTCCGGGATTTATGCACCAGGAGAAACGGTGGATTTCAAAGTGACCGTGACCAATACCGGAAATACCGGCCTTTATGAACTCAGACTGTCCGATACCATATACAGTGTCAATGAGGACGGAGGATATTCCCTGAAGGATTATGTAGAAAAAGATTCCTCACGGTTTGAAATTCCCAGGGAAGGATACTTTGTCTCCAGCCGGAGAAATCAAGTGAATGCCTGTCGGGAGAAAGATGATCCCATGACCCTCATTCTTGAACGGCTGCCTGCCGGGGATTCTGTTGTAGTACATTTCCTTTGCAAAGTAAAAGCCTCGGCCACAGATGCTTTTGATCTCAAAAATGTGGTTAATCTGACCGCCGTGTACAGAATCAGAGAAGGGGAAGATATTCCCGTAGAGCTCCGGGATGTTCCCACAGAAGAATTGGTTGATGAAAAGGGGAATCCTCTGACCGGGGATTCGGATTTGATCAATATCCTCAGCCATAAAATAAAAATGCCGGTCGTCATGACCGGCATTTTTATTTAGAGAGAAAAGTATGAAAATCCTCAGAACATCTTGTTCTGATGATTTTAGTATAGCGGATAATTCTTTTTTATGTGTTAATTAAACGTGAAGAAATACCGATGAATTTATAAAGAAATTCTTTCAGGACAGACCGGGTTATGAAAAACTGCCCTGATCTTTCCCCGAAAAAGGGAGTCAGATTAAATTAATCTTGACTTTATGGCACCTCGGTGATATTCTTGTATAGGTATCGAGGCGTGGCTCAGTTTGGTAGAGCGCTGCGTTCGGGACGCA